>NZ_JBIURV010000032.1:0-85038 GCF_044741025.1 Streptomyces sp. NPDC088246 | reverse complement strand
CCGGCTCATGCAGGCGCTGCCCGACGGCGGTGTGATGGCGGCCCTCCAGGCCACCGAAGACGATGTCCGCACCCACCTCGACGGCGTCGGCAACGCGGCGATCGCGGCGGTCAACGGTCCCCGCGCAGTGGTGGTCTCCGGCACGGCAGCCTCCGTCGAGAAGGTCGTGGAGACGGTACGCGCCCAGGGCGGCAAGACCTCGTACCTGAAGGTCTCGCACGCCTTCCACTCCCCGCTGATGGACCCGATGCTGGACGAGTTCCGCACGGTGGTGTCGGGCCTCGCCTACAGCGAGCCCCGTATCCCGGTCGTCTCGAACGTCACCGGACGCACCGCCACACCGGGTGAGCTCACGTCCCCCGACTACTGGGTGACCCACGTCCGCGAAGCCGTCCGCTTCAACGACGCCATACGCGCCGCAGTGGCACGTGGCGTAACGCGATTCGTGGAGCTGGGACCGGACGCGGTGCTGTCAGGGCTGGTGCAGCCGTGCCTGGAGGCAGGCGAGGCCGATCGGGTGACCGTGGTGCCCATGATGCGCAAGCGGCGTGACGAGGCCCGGGCGGTTCTGGCAGGACTGGGACTGCTGCACGCCGGCGGAGCCGCAGTGGACTGGCAGGCGCTGTACAAGGGCAGTGGCGCACGGGCAGTGGACCTGCCCACCTACGCCTTTCAGCATCGCCGCTACTGGATCGACTCGCCCGTGCTCTTTGGTGGGGCTGTCACCGACGGGCTTGATTCTGCGGCCGCCCAGGAGCCCTCCGACGGCCTGGCGGCCGTCCGGCTGCTCGCACGCCTGGCGGAACTCCCTGCACCTGAGCAGGAGAAGCTGCTGATTGAAGTAGTGGTGGGACACATGGCTGCGGTCCTGGGCCATGACTCTGCCGGTGAGGTCGATCCGGAGCGCGGCTTCCTGGAGGCCGGAGTCGACTCGCTCTCCGCAACAGAACTGCGGAAGAGTCTGCAACGCGCCACCGGGCTGGAAGTCCCGGCCGCAGCGGTGTTCGATCTCGGCAACCCGGCCCGGCTCGCCTCGTACTTGCGTACCGAACTGGGCTCCGCCCCGTCGGTGCAGGCATCCGCTGCCGCTGCCCCCCGTGTCGCCGTTGCCGCCGCTGGCCCGTCGCGCATGCCGGAGACCCTCAGCGAGCTGTTCCGGGCCGCAGTGAAGGAGGGAAAGATGGCAGAAGGCACCGCACTGCTGAACGCAGTGGCCGAGCTGCGTCCTTCCTTCCGGACTGCCTCCCAACTGCGCACCGTGAGCTCGCCGGTGAGGCTGGCCCGCGGCCCCCGCGGTCCGTCGCTGATCTGTTTTCCATCGCCGATGGCGCTCGCCGGAGCCCAGCAGTACGCGCGGCTCGCCGCGAACTTCAGGGGTGTGCGCGATGTGCATGTGGTGACGCCGCCCGGATTCGTGGACGGGGAGCAGCTGCCGGACTCGGTGGACGCAGCCGTCGACCACTTCGCCGAGAGCGTACGGCGGCTGGCTGGTGACGAACGGTTCGCACTGGTCGGCTACTCCTCCGGCGGCCAGCTCGCGCATGCCACGGCCAGCCGCCTGGAGAGCGAAGGGGTGATGCCTGCCGCGATCGTGCTGCTGGACACCTATCTCCCCACCGACGAGAGCAATGAGCAGGCTGCCGCGGACGGCTCGGCGAACGCGGGCGACTCGTCCGACGGCCTCTGGGCACAGATGCTGGACGGGATGCTGGAGCGCGAGGATGCCTTCGGCATCTTCACCGCGGCCAGGCTGTCGGCCATGGGCCGGTACAGCTCACTCATCACTCAGTGTGGTCCGCAGCCAGTCGCGGCACCCGTCCTGTTCGTACGACCGACAGAATCATTCATGGGTCGAGCCGGGGAGCCCGGGGCGGCCGCGAGCGCCGATGGCGACGAGAGCTGGCGCTCCTCCTGGCCGGCCCCGCACACACTGCGTGAGATTCCGGGGAACCACTTCACCCTGCTGGAGAATTCGGCCCCCACCACGGCCGAATCCGTCGAGAAATGGCTTGGATCGCTCCCGGAAACCATCAGAAATGAGCCTTCTGGAAACTGAACCTTCCGGAGATCTGACCTTCCCGCATCCGCTCGCGGGAACGGAATATCCCGCAAGCAGCCCCGGTGACGCCCACAGCGCACCGGGGCTTCGTGCTCCCCACCCGGCGTGAGTCAGCCAATCATGGAATTAGGTGGCTCGAATTCAGCAATAATCACCCCTTAGGGGGTTGGTTAGGGGCTTTGTTGTGTCCGGTGAAATAGTTTACAGTGAATTTGTCTCGATGTAAGCGTGCGCCTCCCCTCCTGGATCAAAGCAATTCCCCGTGTTGTGAAAGATTCATGTGCGGGCCGGTTATTTTCCCAGAAGTAAGGATATTTGTAGTGCGTTCGGATGGTTCCCGTGTGGACCGGACATTACTGAGCCGGTCAGATGAAGTCGGTCGACTGTGTTTGCATGGCGCCTCGTGCGTGGTACGCTCCGGCGCCGTACCACAGGACGCGATTTGAGCGAGTTGTTAACAAACCAAGTTCCCCGTGGAAATCCACCCGGGCCCTGCGGGAGGCGACGAACCGTGCCTCGGGCACAGGGAGCGGGGGAGGTCGTATTCATGGCCGAAGATCCCTCCCCGTCGCGCTACAGCATTGTCGTTCTCGGCGCTCCTGCCGAGACCCAGAGCCGGTCGATGCTGCCGATAGCCCAGGAACTGAACCGCAGGGATCACCGGATCACCTACGTCACCACTCAGGAGTTCGCCGAGCGTGCCGTCATCACCGGCGTCGACGTCCTGGTCCACGAGTCCTGTCCCACCTACGGACTGCAGACTGACCTCTGGGGATGCAGCGGGCCGGCGGACCCCGTGTGTGTCGAAGCCACGCTTGATTGGGCGGAGGCGATCCATGCCGACTTCGCCGACGACGTGCCCGACCTGGTGCTGTACGAGGCTTCGACCCGGATTACCGCTCGATTGCTGACCTTTCGCTGGAACCGGCCGGCGGTGCAGATCTACCCGTCCTTCGCCAACGGCGACGTCCTGGTTCGTGACGACGCCGCCGTATCCGATTCCGGCATCGACGAGTGCGTCAGTGGCCTTCCCGCGGACATCCGGGAGCGGCTGTTCCGCTTTCTCTCCCCGGCAGAGCAAGCAGGTTTGTCGCCAAGCGACTTCTGTACGAGACCCGAGCCCCTGTCGATAGCCCTGCTGCCCAGGGAATTTCAGGCAGACGGGCACCTCTTCGACAGTCGCGTGGCGTTCGTCGGTCCCTGCATACCGGAACGCCGGATGAATGAGCGCTGGCAGCTGCCCGCGACCGGCCTGCCCGTGGTGTGCTTCGCCCTCGACAACGAACTCCTAGGTGCGGACGCGGATTTCCTCCGGAGCTGCGTGGATGCCCTCGCTGGACAGCCGCTGCACGTGGTGATCATGACGAACAGCAATTCGGAAGGTGTGCTTCAGGCGGCCGAGCAGTTGCCCAACGTCGAAGTGCATGAATGGGTTCCGCGTTCGGTGGTGCTGCGCTGCGCGGCGGCGTTCGTCTGTCACTCGGACCTGAACAGCGTCATGGAGTCTCTCTATTTCAATACGCCACTGGTCGCAGTGCCCACGTGCGCCAGCGAACGTGCGGTGGCCGACCGGGTGGTGGAACTTGGACTCGGGGTGCAGATGCCGCCGGAGGCCGCCGGTCCGCAATCGCTCGTGGACGCGGTCGTCGTGCTCGTCGGCGACTTGGAGACGGGCCGCCAAGTACGTGCACTCCAACGCCAGGCACGCCGTGCGGGAGGCGCGCGGCGCGCGGCGGACGAGATCGAGCGATACCTGGAATGGATCTACGAACCCTAGAACCCGGACTTCGCGGGTCGTTGATTCGTATGGTCTGAACGGTCGGGGGTGTCCTCGGGCCGGGGTGTGGCGTTGGGTGGGGTGTGCCGAAGACTTCCCGGTCCCCGCGGCCACGGTCTCAGCGTCAGCGTTTTGAAGTAGCGGTGACGTCCGTGGTGGGAAACGTCTGAGCGCTCTGCCTGTCGTTTCCGAGTTCACTCGCCGACTGGATCTGGCCGGGATCATCGATGAGGTGTGCCCTGGTGGCGTCAGCGCGCTCGTGACGCACGGGCAGGTCATCGAGGCGATGGTGGCCAACCGGCTGACCGGGCCCGCACCGTTGGTGCGGGTCGATGACTGGGCTCGCACGTGGGCGGTGGAGGAAGTCTTCGGGATCGAGCCGGGCCTGCTCAACGACGACCGGCTGGCTCGGGCTCTGGATGCGATCGCCCCGCGTCTGGAGCACGTTGCCGGTACCGTCGGGGCTCGGTCGATCGCCGAGTTCGGCATCGATGTGTCCCGTCTGCACTGGGACATGACCAGCATGTCCGTCCCGGCGCCTATCCGGCCGAGGGCCAGGACGAGGATTTCCCGGTCATCGGCTACGGGCATCCCAAGGACCGGCGGGTGGATCTGAAACAGGTCCAGGCCGGGCTCGCGGTGCCGGCCGACGGCGGTATCCCGGTCCATGCCCCGGGTCTTCGGCGGACCGGCGGCCGCGGTCAGCCAGGTCGTCGGCGCGATGAAGGACGTGCGTGCCATGGTCGGCGCCCGCGGCTTCTTGATGGTCGCAGACTCCAAGCTGGTGTCGTACTCCTACGTCGCCGCCCTGCTGAGGGCCGGGGTTCAGTTCATCGCTCCGTCCCCGGCCGCGCAGGTCAAGGAGGTGGTCGATGCCGCCCTCGACCTCACCCGGGCCACGACCGTGGACTGGGTACCGGGCAGTGACGCGGGCAAGGCAGCCGTGCGGCGTGAGAGCTACCGGGTGCTGGAGGACACCCATACCCTGAAGGGGGCGAGGAAGAGCGATCCCGAGCTCACCGTGCGGCGGATCCTGGTCCACTGCGCCGCGAACGCCGCCGGCCAGTAGGCCGCTCGGGGCAAGCGCCTGACCAAGGCGGCTGAGGATCTCGGGAAGCTCGCCGGGGCGGCCGGCGGACGGCATTACAGGAGTGCCGAGAAGAACGTCGGGCGCCTCGGTGTGATCGCGGCGAAGCGCCGTTTCGCGTCCTGCCTGCGCTTTCACGTCAATGAGGACGAGCACGGCGTCCCCGCTCTGGACTGGCACTTTGATGAGGATGTCCTCAGTGCCGAGGCCGCGGTCGATGGCTGGTACGCGCTGCTGACCTCGCTGCCCGCCGAGGAAGCAGATCCGGGCCAGATCCTGGTCCACTACAAGGGCCAGGGAGCGGTCGAGCGCCGCTACCACGACTTCAAGGGACCGCTCGCCGTCGCCCCGGTCTTCGTGCAGCACAACCGTCGCGTAGCCGCTCTCATCCAGGTCATCTGCCTGGCCCTGCTTGTGTTCTGCCTGATCGAGCGGCAGGACAAACGGGCCCTGGGCCCCGAGCAGACCCTGACCGGCCTCTACCCCGACAACCGTCGGGTCCGCCCGACCGGCCGCCTGATCTTCTACCACCCCGGCGAACTCACCCTCCGGATCGGCCATATCACCAACCTGCCGACCGTCCAGATCACCCGCGGCGTCCAACTCCACCTCCTCGACCTCCTCGACACCGACATCGGACAAACCCACTGGCCACAGACCTGAAACTGTGACCCGCGAAGTCCGGACCCAGAGGCGGCAGGAGCACCGCCCCCTGCCCCGAGAGGCCGCTCAAGCGGACTCGGCCTCTGTCGAAACGATGTTGAGCCTCGCGGCCAGATCGCTTCTCCGACTGACGTCCAGCTTGCGGTAGACCCTGGTGAGGTGTTGCTCGACGGTACTGACCGTTATGTAGAACTTCCGCCCGATCGCCCGGTTGGTCGCCCCCATCGCGGCCAGCTCGGCGACGCGTCGCTCCGCGTCGGTCAGCGCTTCGGCGCCGGTCGGCTTCTGTTCTGCGTGCCGTCCATCGTTGTGACGCCCGTCAGCGTGTCGCTTCGTCGGTACGGTCGGCGGGTGCGAGGGCCGCGCTACCGGCAGCGGCTGCTCCCACTCCGTCCACACCTGGCACGACTTCATCATCTCGGCCGCCCTGTCCGCCGTCCCCCTGGCCCGGTCCGGATCGCCCAACTGCCTGTAGGTGTCGCCGAGATCGGCCAGTGCGCGGGCGAGTTCGAAGCGTCCGGTGTCCGGTTGCAGCAACCGTACGGCCTGCTGGAGGAGTGCCGGCCGATCCTCCAGATCGCCGGCCGCGGCCAGCAGCCGGAGCGATGCCCCCCGGGTGCGCGGCTGGTGCATTCCAGGACGGGTCAGCTGCTCCTCCATGAGCATTTTGGCCCGGCTCTTCTGTCCGAGGGCCAGTGCGGTTTCGGCGGCGCCGGTGCGCCAGGAGATCAAGGACGGCAGGTCGAGTCCCCAGGCCTGCATCAGACGACCACAGCTCTCAAAGTCGGCGAGCGCCGCCACGGGCCGGTTCGTCGAGAGATGGAAGTGCCCGCGCGCGTTGAGGTAATGGAGTCCGTACCGGGCGTCGAAGAGGGTGTCCGGCACCGGCAGTCCGACGTACTTCACCGCCTTGTCGTACTGCCCCATCATGGTCGTGGCGAGGATCAGGGTCGCCAGCGGGCCGCCTATGGCGACGCCCCAGGAGGCGATGGGGAGTTGGGCGAGCGCGGCCTCGCCGTGCTGCACGGCGGTGGCCATGTCGCCCTGGCGGAAGGCCGCGTCAGCGCGTACCGCCGCGAACACTGCCTGCCAGGTTGGCGAGCCCTGGTCCGCCGCCTCCTTCAGTAGTTCTTCGCACCAGGAAGCAGCCCTTTCCGGGCGGTCGGCGCAGATCAGCGTGAGCAGGGCGGCGTGCAACGACTCAAGCGTGGCGACACCCAGGCCGACGCTGTGGAGGACCCCCTCGGCGCTGGTCACGGCCTCGTCATCCGCGCCCTGGGCGAGCAGACGGCACAGCACGGTGATTGCCTGGCGTCCGAAGGAGCGTACCGGACCCGGACCTGTCTCCGGTTCGGCCCCGGTCGGCGATCCGAAGGCGCCGTAGGAAGTGTAGGAATCTGCGGAATCCAGGGAGTTGGAGGCAGCGGAGGACACAGCAGAGCCGGGCGTACCGGGCGAGCCTGAGGGAACGGCCACCAGCGAAGGATGCGAGTACGTGATCCAGCCGTTGAAGGCCGCGAGTTCCTCCGACGGGGCGCGACGGGTCCCGGAGTCGCGTGCCTCCCAGAGGGTGAGCGTCTCGCGTGCCTCGCTGTACCGGCCGTGCCACAGGAGGTTGCGTACCAGCAGGCCCGTGTCCTGGCTGGTTAAGTGCCCGTCACGCAGGGCCTCCTTTAATCGCATGGCGTGGCGCATGGCCTTCAGCGGGCACTTCTGCCAGTCGATGCGCATGCGGTCCGCGGTGAGCGCCGTCAGCTGCCGGCTGTCGGCGCAGTAGGTCAGGGCCAGTTCGAGGTATTCGCAGGCCATGCCGGTTCTGGCCGCGGCGAGTTCGGAATGCGCCGCGTCCCTCAGAACATTGATCATCCACTCTTCGGGAGCCTTGCCCGCCGCGACGAGCTGTTCTGCCACCACAACCGGTGGCACGCCTTCGTTCTGGAGGGCGGCCGCGACCCGCAGGTGCAATTCGTGCCGGCCTTCGGGCGCCACCTGTTCCAGGATGGCCGTATGCGCGGCGGGATGCCGGAAGTTCTCCGAGTTCAGCAGGCCGGTGGCGGTGAGTGAGGCGATCGCATGCTCCACCGTGGCCGTGTCCAGGCCGAGGATGTGGCCGATCGACACGGACGATATGACCTTGCCCACCGCGGCCACCGCCCGAGCGACTTCGAGGACCGCCGGCTCCGCCAGGTACAGGCAGCCCATCAGCGCATTGCGGAAAGCCTCCTGGGGGACGGCGGGTTCGCTCTCGTGGCTGCCGGCGTTGGGCCGGTGGACCGCCTCGTAGTCGTCCAGCAGTGCGGACAGGAACAGCGGGCTTCCGCCCGAGGCCTCCTGGTAGGCCTCGGTGAGCTCCAGCGCCTTGGCCTGGCCGAGTCTGGCTCCAATCATGGTGTGCGCACCGGAACGGGGCAGCATCTCCAGCCGTATCTTGCGGCAGTTCGGCTGCCGGAACAGCTCGGCGTGGAAGACCGGGTGGGGCGAACGGACCGTCGACAGTTCGGCGAGCAGCAGCAGCGTCCGCGAGGCCTTCATGCGGCGTTGCAGGAACAACAGCATCTGGAGGGAGGGCGCGTCGGCGTACTGCAGATCGTCGATGCTCACCACCACGGGTCCGCGCTCGCCCAACTCCAGCAGCAACGACCGGAGGCCATGGGCCACTGCGATGCTCGGCTGGTTCATCAGGACGGGGTCGGAGCCCGCTCTGCGGCTGGTGGCGAGCTCTTCCGGCAGCAGTTCGTTCACCCGGTCGCGGAACTCAGGGGGGAGCGCCTCACTTCTGAAGAGCTGATCCATCACGCCCAGCGGCAGCTCGCATTCGGCGCGGGACGCTACGGCATTCAACAAGATGGCGTTAGAGTTTTCCGCTTGTTTACAAAATGTTTGTAGCAATAGCGTTTTCCCGCTGCCGGTCGGCCCGCTGACCAATGCGATGCTGCCCCGCCCCGCTCCCGCATTGGTGAGTAGGGCGTTCAGCGCACTCAACTCGCCTTCCCTGTGGATGAGTTGAGCCATCTGCTGAGCTTCCATCCTGCCCCCTGTGCACGATCGCATCTCCCAGGGCTGTAAACATAGCAAGTGGATTCGAACGAATGGAGTTCATCTTGATCAAACGAAAACGGAAAAGTGAATTCCGCTGGTAAGCAGCGTGCTCGGCGTCGTCTGCTGTTCATCCGCCGGTACGGGGAAGTGGCTGAAAATGTAGGTACGGATGCGGCGTGGGATTCGCTGCGGCCCCGGGCCCCGGGCGGTCTCTTCCGGGGGCGGGGTGCGGGTATCAGGCCGCAGTCACTGTGTGACACGCCGTAGATGGGTCACTTTTCGGACGCGGCGCCGTCAGCACCGCCCGGACTCGTACAGGGAGCTGGTCGAGTTCCTTCTCCTGGCGCGCCTTGCGGCGGCCCCAGCCGTTCGCTTCGCTGGCCGCCGCCGCTTCGGGGGCGGCCGGCCGGGAAGGACTCTGCAGGTGCTCGGTCACGGCGTCCGTCCCGGGCTTGCGTTGGGTGATTTCCATGTCGATGCCCAGGGTCGCGGCGTCCTCGACGAGGTGCTGGCGGTACCCGCCGTCGCCCCAGACCTTGCGGAAGCTGGGGTTAGGGCGCGACCGGGGTGGGACAGTCGAGTGGGTGCCCAGCCGGATCAGGCGGGCACCCACTGCTGGCTCAGTATGTGAGCCGAACTGTCAGCTTGTCTCCCTTCCGCACCTTGATCGGCGCCGGGAACTCGACGGTCGCCGTGGTGCCGGAGACGCGGACTTCGGCGCCGTCCGCGTGGACTGTGCCCGCCCCCTTGGGGATTTCGAGCCTCAGTGTGTGCACGGTCAGCGAGCCGTGGTGGACGCGCAGGGTGTCGGTCTGACCTGCCCCCTTCGCGCGCTTCTGCGTGAAGGTGCCCCAGGCCTCACCCGTGCTGAAGAAGGACCGGTGGTCGGATGGCTTCCAGGTGGGCGCGAAGGTGATCGTGTCGTGCGGCCCGTTGTAGGAGAAGCCCTGCATTGCGGTGAGTAGCGACCATGAAGAGAGGGTGCGGGCGTAGTACTTGCCGCACTCGTCGTCGCCGAAGGGGCTGCCCGTGCCGTCGCCGGTGGAGCAGGTGCTCATCGAGATGTATGGGCCCTTGCGGGCGCGCCCGTCGTAGCGGTCGGAGATCGCCTTGACGACCTTCAGGCCCGCCTCTGTCTGCCCGCGCTGTAGCATGAGTCCGGCCGCCGAGTACTCGAAGCCTGACATCAACTCGTCTTAGTAGAGAGGGTGTTGGAGGGCTGGTCGCTATGCGGCCAGGCGATCATCTGCAGGCCGCCGTCGGTTTCGAGGGCGTACTGCCTGAACTGGTGGCTGTAGTTGTAGCCGGAGTACGGGGTGTCGCCCAGCAGGTTGTCCCGGTAGTTGTTCTTGAACAGTTCACCGGCCGCCTTGTCCATGTGGGCGCTGTCGTAGATGTCGCCGAGGCCGAGCTGTGTGGACCACCACTGGCCGAGCAGCATGTCGATCTCGGAGCCGTTGCCGTATGAGGCGCCGGTGTCGGAGTTGATCTCGGTGTAGTAGTCGCCGTTGAAATAGGCCTTCTCGCCCGCTATACGCCCCTTCTCGTAGAGGGAGCCGTACAGTTCGGCCGTGGCGGTGTCACCCTCGGCCTCGGCCATCTTCTGCGCGGCGTGCACCGATGCGAGGTACATCGAGCCGAGCCAGGAGCCGTTGCCGGTTTCGACGCCGTCGAGGGTGGTGTTGAAGGTTCCGCTCAGGATGCCGTCGTGGTCGGCGTCGCCGTGCGCGACGACGTAGTCCATCGCCTTCTTCACCTGTGGCCAACTACCGTCCAGCCAGGACTTGTTCGTGGTCTGGTACGTGCGATACGCGGACAGGATCACGCCCGTCTGGCCGTCCATGGTGAAGGTGCTGTCGCCGTTGAAGCGCATCGGGATCTTGCCGGTGCTGTCGGCGTTGTCGAGCCACTGCTGCGTCCAGCGCTGCCCGACCTCCGGCCACAGCCAGGCCTGTGCTTGGGCGTAGTGGAAGACGTGTGTGGGCATGCCGGGGCAGCAGCCCCAGCCCTCGCGGCCTCCGAAGAAGCCGTTCTTCGCCCACCACACGGACGGCGAGTGGAGGACGGCGGTGGCTGCCGAGACGCGGTCGATGAGGTAGCGCGGCGGTTCGAGTCGTAGAGGGCGTCGTGGTAGGCGGTGGTGTCGCCGAGCAGACGGTCGTAGTTCTTCGTCACGTACGCCGCTACGCCGTCGGCGGAGCTCCACCAGTTCTCGTACTGACGGCCGTCCCCGCCGTTGTAGTTCTTGGCGCCGGGGAAGTGCCAGCTGAGGGTGACGGGGACGGTTCTTTTCTCGCCCGGTTTCAGAGTGACAGGGACGGCGAGTGCGCCGTCGACGGTCGTGTGGTCGGCGGGGCTCGCGGCGTCCTGTGTGCCGCTGAGTCTACCGTCGTCCGATACGTCATTCGCGAGCGAACTCAGCGAATTCCAAGCGGCGGTGGCGGACACGTCCTTGCCGAACGCGGTGAGGTTCATGGTGCCCGACCCGCGCCGTAGGAGACCCCGCCCATGCCGATGCGGTCCGGGTCGGACAGGGTGTTGGCGAGGGCCCAGTCGATGACCGAGGAGGCGTCGGCGAGGTCGGGCGGGCCCGCGACCTCGATGTTGCCGCCGAAGAGCCGGAAGCCCCGCGAGATGTAACTGACCACCACATAGCCGGAGTCGGCGAGCTGTTGGGCCTGGGCGAGGTATTCGACCTGCGGCAGGCCCCAGCTGGTGGGCAGCACGATCACTGGATGCCGCTCGCCCGGCTGCGCACCGGCGGGCGTGAACACATTGGCCTTGAGTGTGATACTGCCGGAGCCGGGGATGTCGTAGAACCTCAGGCTCCGGGCGGACGCCGCCACGGCTGCGGCGGCGGTCCGGGCGGTGGCCGCCGGGGCCGCGCCGAGGGCGGCTCCGACGAACAGGGCGGCGACTGGTCCGATGGAAGCGGTGGTGCGCAGGGTCGGGTACGGGCGTGCCACGGGTCACTCCTCACGCGCGTCGGTGCAAAGTGACCCAACGGTCACCCTGGCTCCTTACTCGTGGTAACTCGTCGGTGAGTTGCGTGAGAGTAACGATTATTGGATGCGGTGTCAGTAGCGTGGCGCGGCCGTACGGCTCACTTCAGCGCGCTCTTCGCCTGCCAGTCGGACCATGTCACATTCCACGCCCCGTACCCGTTGCCCTCCGCGACCGTGCCCTTGGCGTCCGCGCCGGTGATCTCGAACGGGTCGCCGACCCGGACCTGCTGGTACAGCGCACCGGCATTGGCGTCACTCATTCCGACACAGCCCGAACTGTGGTTGGCCACCCCGAAGTAGGCGGCGTTCCATGGCGCCGCGTGGGCATACATCCCCGACCAGGTCAGCCGCATCGACGAGTCGACCATCTTGTCGTAGGCGTCGCCGAGACCGACCGTCTCGGAGCGCATGTTGATCGTGCCCTCCTTGGCCATCAGCACGGCCGTGCCGCGCCAGGACGCCTTCTCGCCGCCCGGGGTGCCGGCCGACATGGGCACGTCCATGACGGTCTTCCCGTCCCGCTTCAGCGCCAGCCGGTGGCGGTCGAGGTCGACCTTGACCACCTGGTTGGTTCCGATGGTGAAGGTGGTCCTGTAGTCGCGGACGAACCAGCCGCCGGACGGGCCCGAGTCGATTCCGTTGAGGTCGGCGTCGAGCGTGACCTTCGTACCGGACTGCCAGTACTCCTTGGGCCGCCAGTCGACGCGGTCCTTGCCGGAGTAGTCCTGCAGCCAGCCCCAGGAGCCCTCGGTGTTGTTCGAGGTGGAGACCTTCAGGGCCTTCTCGACCGCTGCCCTGTCCTTCACCGGGTTGTCGAAGACGATCGACAGGGGCTGCGCGATGCCGACCGTGGTGTTCTTGCCGGGGGCCAGCGTCAGCTTGTTCACCTTGTCGGCCCCGGCGGTGGTGAACCCGGCCTTGTCGCTGCCGCCCTCGGTGTCCTTCGCCTCGATGCTGTACGTGGTGCCGGGCGCGGCCGGCCGGTCCGATGTCCAGGTCCTGCCGTCGGCGGATATCCGGCCGGTGAGCGCGTCCCCCTCGGCCGCGCTTGTCGTCACCGTCTTCAGCCTGCCGCTGTCGAGGGTCACCGTCACCGGCTTCCCGGGGGTGGCTCTGCCGCCCTGGAGGTTCACCGAGATCTTGGTGTCCTGCGCCGGCGTCTTCCCGGCCACGTGTCCCGATCCCTTGCCCGAGTCCGATGCGGACGCGCCGGAACAGGCGGTGAGCGTGGCGCCGAGCACCGCGGTACCCGCGATCAGGGTGAGCCGGACCGGGCGGCCGAGCGGGACGGTACGGCGTATGCGCCGGCGTGCAGAGATCAACGGAAAAACCTCCAAGGCATTGCTTCTCGTCGGTGGAGAGGCATTCATCCGACGATAGGTTCCGCAAATCGGCCGAAAACCGGGAAATCCCCTGTGTGACATGGACCGCAGCGCAACGGTCATCGTCCGGTCACATTCGCCGCTCGGCTCCGTCACGGACCGCTGTGAGCATCCTGTGCAGCCCCGCAGAGCCGGCAACGGGGCGGACCAGGGAGGGCCACGAACATGTCAGCGCTGCTCGCGACCAAAGACCGCAGCCATGACCACGAGCTACGGATACGCAGCCTGACCGCCGCCGAGCACCGGGCCTTCGTGTCCACCCGTACGGATGCAAGCTTTCTGCAGTATCCGTCCTGGGCCTCGGTGAAGGACCAATGGACCTCCGAAATGGTCGGCTGGCACAGCGACTCGGGTGAACCGGCCGGGGCCGCGCTGGTGCTCTACCGGCAATTCCCGGGAACCCGTAAATACTTCGCCTACCTGCCCGAGGGGCCGGTCGCCGACTGGGCCGACCCCGACATCGACCGCTGGCTGCGGCCACTCATGGCGCACCTGCGGAAGTCCGGTGCCTTCGCCGTACGGATCGGCCCCTCGCCGGCGTACCGCCGCTGGGACACCGCCCGCCTGAAAGCCGCAACCGGCCCCGGCCGCAAGGTCGGCGACGTACTCGCGACGGAGGTGGACCCGCTCGGCACGGCCGTCGCCGAACGGCTCCGGGCCCGCGGCTGGCGCCGCTGCGGCGGCGACGGGGGAGGGGACGCCGACGCACAGCCGCGCTATGTCTTCCAGGTGCCGCTCGCCGGACGGACCCCCGACGAACTGTGGTCGGGACTCAACCAGGAGTGGCGCCGCAATGTACGCAAGGCCCAGCAGGCCGGGGTGCGGATCGTCATTGGCGGCGCGGCCGAACTGCCCGAATTCCACCGCCTGCTGCGGATCACCGAGGAGCGCGACGGCTTCCGGCTCGGCCGCTCCCTTGCGTACTACCAGCAGCAGTACGCCGTACTCAACGCCGAACACCCCGGCCGGATGAAGCTCTATCTGGCCGTCCATCAGGGCGAGATCCTGGCCGCCCACACCATGATCAGCACCGGCCGGCGGGTCTGGTACCAGACCGGCGCCTCCGCCGACCACCGCCGCGAGGTCCGCCCCAGCAACGCGCTGCAGTGGAAGATGATGCTCGACGCCCATGAGCTCGGTGCCGATGTGCACGACATGCGCGGGGTACCCTCCACCCTTGACCCCGACGACCGTCCCTTCGGGCTGCTCCGTTGGAAGCTCGGCACCGGAGGCCAGGTCGTCGAGACCCTCGGAGAGTGGGAGACATCGGTGGGTGGAGCTGCCAACAACACCTTGTACCGGGCGTTCCAGGCGTACCTGGCGCGCCGATGACGGCCACCGAGGCGGCCTCCGCGAAGGCCGCAGAGCGCAAGTCCGGCTCGGTGCTGCGCAGCGGCGCCGTCATGGCGTCCGGCTCCATCGTCTCCCGGGCGACCGGTTTCGTACGCTCGGCGGTCGTCGTCGCCGCGCTCGGCACCGGACTCCAGGCGGACGGGTACACCGTCGCCAACACGGTGCCCAACATCCTCTACACCCTGCTCATCGGCGGCGCGCTCAACGCCGTCTTCGTCCCCGAGCTGGTGCGGGCCGCCAGGAACCATGCCGACGGCGGCGCCGCGTACACCGACCGGCTGCTCACGATCTGCACGATCGGGCTCCTCGCCCTCACCGCGCTCACGGTCGTCGGCGCCCCGTGGATCGTCTCGGTCTACGCCCCCGACTACCACGGCGAACAGGCCGATCTCACCATCGCCCTGGCCCGCTACTGCCTGCCACAGATCCTCTTCTACGGACTGTTCACCCTCCTCGGTCAAGTGCTCAACGCCCGCGACCGGTTCGGCGCGATGATGTGGACCCCGGTCCTCAACAACGTGGTGATCATTGCGGTGTTCGGGATCTATCTGACCGTCGCGGCAGGTTCCGACGGTACGTTGACCCCGACACAGGCCCAGTGGCTCGGCTGGGGGACGACCGCCGGGATCGCGGTGCAGACGCTCGCCCTGGTGCCCGCGCTGCGCGCCGCGAAATTCCGCTGGCGGCCGCGGTTCGACTGGCGGGGCAGTGGACTCACCCGGCCGCTGCGCGCGGCCGGCTGGCTCGTCATGCTCGTGGCTACCAACCAGATCGCCTACTGGGTGGTCACCCGGCTCTCCACCGCCACCGGTCAGCACGCCGTGGAACAGCATGTGCCGGGCGGCGTCGGCTACACCGCGTACAGCTACGCCTTTCAGCTGTGGGTGGTGCCGCACGGCATCGTGACCGTCTCGCTCGTCACCGCGCTGATGCCCCGGATGAGCCGGGCGGCGGCCGACAACGACCTGACGGGTGTCCGGCGCGATGTCTCGTACGCCCTGCGCGCCTCGGCCGCGGTCGTGGTTCCCGCGGTCGCCCTGCTGTTCGCGCTGGCACCGTGGGTGATGGGGGCCGTGTACGGATACGGGCGCACCGGCGACGCGGACATTGCCGTGATGGCGGGGATGATGATGGCGTTCGCGCCGGGGCTGATCGCCTACTCCGGGCAGTACGTGCTCTCCCGCGCATTCTACGCGATGAGCGACACCCGCACCCCGTTCCTCCTCAATCTGGTGATCGCGGCGCTCAATGCCGGGCTCTCGATTGCCGCGTATCTGCTGCTGCCGGTCCGCTGGGCCGTGACCGGGATGGCCGGGGCGTACTCGGTGGCGCTGTTCGCGGGCTTCGGCCTCACCGTGTATGTACTGCACCGCAGGGTTTCCGGCAGCGATGCCGCCCGGCCCTCACTGATGCGTTCGCCCGGGCTGTGGGCGCAGCTGCGGCTGGTGGTGGCGTGTGTGCCCGCCGGGCTGCTGGGATACCTGGCCGCTCGCGCCTGCGAGGGGTCGGGGGACTTCGCCGCGGTGGGGGCGGGCGCTGTCGTACTCCTGCTCACGGTGGCGCTGCTGGCACGGCCGTTGCGGCTGCGGGAGGTCAGCGCCGTGATCGCGGCGGCCCGGGGGCGGCTGCGGCGGGCGTGAGCCCCCGGCGCACAGTCCGGCCACCGGTTCGAGTCCATTCCTTGATCGCTGGGATACTGCTGCCATGCCTCGCGTGTTGCTGATCGAAGACGACCCCTCCGTACGGGAAGGGGTCGAGCTGGGGCTGCGGCGGCGCGGTCATGAGCTGCGGGCCGTCGAAACAGGTGAGGAGGGGCTCGCCGCGCTGGGCGAGTTCCGGCCCGATCTGGTACTCCTCGACCTGATGCTCCCCGGAATGAACGGGGTCCAGGTCTGCCGCCTGATACGGGAGACCAGCCAGCTGCCGATCATCATGCTCACGGCGCGCGGTGACGACTTCGACGTGGTCGTCGGGCTGGAGGCCGGCGCCGACGACTACATCGTCAAGCCCGCCCGTACCGAAGTGATAGAGGCCCGAATCCGCGCCGTACTGCGCAGGCTCGCCGAACCCGCGGGGCGCGGCGGCATCGAATTCCACGGCGAACTGGCCGTCGACCGCGCCGGGCTCTTTGTCGCCAAGGCGGGGCAGCGCATCCTGCTCGCGCCCTCCGAACTGAAGCTGCTGCTCCACCTCTCGGCCTCGCCCGAGCAGGTCTTCAGCAGGCAGCAGCTCCTCGAATACGTCTGGGAGCACAGCTACCACGGAGACGCGCGCCTGGTCGACGCCTGTGTGCGGCGCCTCAGGCAGAAGATCGAGGACGTGGCCGGCAGCCCGCGCTACATCCAGACCGTCCGCGGTTTCGGCTACCGCTTCGGACCGCTCGCATGAAGCTCTTCGCCGCACGGTTCGGACTGCGGACCCGTCTCATAGGCGCCTTCCTCCTGGTCGCGGCGATCAGCGTCGTCACTACCGCGACCCTGACCTACCGGGAGGCCCGCTCCGCCATCCTCCAGCAGGCGCAGGACACGGCCGTCGCCCAGTTCCGCGACCGGATCGCCGCACAGGCGGTGACCCTTCCGGTGGATCCGGAGCAGCTGCGGCGGACCTGCCAGACCCTCGCCAGGGAGGGCAAGCCGCACACCTGGAGAGTCTTCGCCGAGTACGGGAAGACCCGGGTCTCCTCGACGGATCAGCCCACCTCCGGCGTGATCACGCCCGCACTGCGCGACGCCGCACGTGGAGACGCGCACGGCTCCTTCCAACGGGTCGTCAAGAACGGCGATCCCTGGCTGACCATCGGGATGCCCGCAGTCTTCGACCGGGGCGACGGACGCCAGCCCACCGGGCTCGTCCTCTACGCCGTGATGCCGCTCTCCACCGAGGAGGCCAATGTCAACGCCATGGTCACCGCGGCCCGTGACGGCGCCCTTCCCGCCCTCCTGATCGCGCTGGTGCCCGCCCTGCTCGCCGCCCGCAGCGTGCTGCGCCCGGTACGCGATCTGCGGCGGGCCGCCGCCGGCATCGGCCGGGGCGAGCTCGACACCCGTATCGAGGTCAGGGGCTCCGACGAACTCGCCGAACTCGCCTGGACGTTCAACGAGTCGTCGACCAAGCTCCAGGAGTCGGTGGAGGAGCTCCAGCGGGCAGAGGCGCGGGCCAGACGGTTCGCCTCGGACGTCTCGCACGAGCTGCGCACCCCGCTCGCCGGGATGCTCGCCGTCACCGAGGTGCTCGACGAGGACGCCGCCCAGCTGAACGCCGACACCGCGGCGGCCGTCCGGCTGATCAGCGCCGAGACCGGGAAGCTCGCCACCCTCGTCGAGGATCTGATGGAGATCTCCCGCTTCGACGCGAAGGCCGCGGATCTCCACCTGGACGAGGTCGACGTCGCCGAGACGATCCGCAAGACCCTGCAGGGCAGGCACTGGGAGGACCGGGTCCGCACCGAACTGCCGTACGGGATACGGGCGATGCTCGATCCGCGCCGCTTCGACATCGTCGTTGCCAACCTGGTCGGCAACGCCCTGCGGCACGGTGCGCAGCCCGTCACCGTACGGCTGCGGACCGAGCGGCGGGGCGCGGACCGCTGGCTGGTGACCGAAGTCGCGGACAGCGGGCCGGGGATCGACGCCGCCGTGCTGCCGCATATCTTCGACCGGTTCTACAAGGCCGACGCGGCCCGCACCCGGTCGGCGGGCAGCGGTCTCGGCCTGGCGATCACCCAGGAGAACGTACGGCTGCACGGCGGCATCGTGCGCGCCGCCAACGGGCCCGCGGGCGGCGCGGTCCTGACCGTGGAGCTACCGCAGGAGGGGCAGTGAGACGCGTACGCGTGTTCGGCGCCCTGCTGCCTCTCGTGCTGCTGGCGAACGGGTGCGGGATACAAGCGACAGATGTCGTCGAGGTCGGCGATCCGGCGACCGTGGATGTGGCGCCGGGGAGCCAGGGCACCCTGCTCTACTTCGTGTCCTCGTCGTCCGCGAACCGGCTGATGCCCGTCGTACGGCCGTTCGCCCTGCCGGTGGAAGGCGACTCCTCGGGCGCGGGGCATGTTTGGCGTGGCTCCGACAAGGCGGTCGCCATGCTCTTCGACGGGCCCACCAGGTCCGAGATCGAGGCGGGCCTGCGTACCGAACTTCCCAAAATTCGAGCCGTGTTGAGTCTGACTCTGGGGCCGGAGGGTGTGTCGGTCCGGGTGAACACCGCCGTCACGGAACTCTCCGAGGTCGCCCGGCAGCAGCTGATCTGCACGGCCGCGCAGGCCCGCACCGCGCACCGGGGCGCGGCGGTGAAGGTGACCGGAACCGATGGTGTCATCGGGCCGGCCCACTGCTCCGTCTGACTGCCGGCTTCCTGCCTTCGCGACAGAGGCTCAGCCCGTCACCCGGTGCGAGTTGCGCGGTGCGGGTACGGGGGTCCGCGCGGCCCGTGTCACATCGGCGACGATTTCCACCACATCGGGCCCGTGCGCCTGCGAGTTGACCACCTTCAGCAGCAGGCAGAAGGTGTTGTTGAGAGCGGAGGAGCCATGAGCAACGGCAACTGCTGGTGCGGCAGTGAGTACCCCCGCCTGGCGTACGGCGCGAGCAGATGAGTCGTGCGCGCACCGTTTGCGCTGCTCGACTCCCTCACACGTGAACGGCTGCAGGAAGAGGTCCGTTGCCTGGTCGACCCCGCCGGCACCACCGTTGTGTTCGTCACGCACTTTGCGCAGGAGGCTGTGCTGCCGGAATCTCGTGTCCAGGTGTGGGCCGCGGCGCCAGGGCGGCCCGCCTCCAGGACGCTACGCGGCGCGGGCTCACCGGGCGACAGGTTCCGTGCGATGTGTATCCCGAAGCCTGGTCCAGGTCGGGGCGACCTTCGCGAGGCCGCCCATGTCGGCAAGTATCCGAGCACCCGGAATGCCCGTCTCGTCGGGATGCGGGCGTGGGGCGGCGGCCCTGGGCCGGGCACTGACCGAACTGGTACGGCGGCAGCCCGCGCTGCGTACGGTTTTGCGGGCCCGCGACGGGCAGCTGGAGCAGGTCGTCACCGAGCCCGGACCTGTCGAGGTGGACGAGACGGACCTCACCGGTATGCCGACGGGGGAGGCCGACGAGCGGGCGGCCGAGCTCGCCGCCGCGTTCACCGGCCCGCACATGCGCCGGATCCCAAGGGCTGGCGGTGAGGAAGTGGGCCAGCGCCTGTCGGTTGCCGTCCTCGCCCAGCCGGGCAGCCATCGGCTCGACGGACTTGCGCTGACCGCCGGTCAGCGGCCCGCGCAGGTAGACCTGCCCCCACCGACGCTGATCATCACGCGAACGGCTCGAAGACCTCTGCCGCAAGGTCCTCCAACTCGCCACGCACAGACGCAATGTCTTCCGGAGTCACACTCCATCAACGACACACTGAACCCACAGGACACGGACCACCAACACCGACCTGACCAAGCCCTACTAGGGGAGTACGTCACGTCGACCTCGCGCCCAACCCAGGCCGTACCGCCGAGAACCAGAAGATTCATCCCGCCATCGTGGTGAGGCGGTCCACGTATTGCGGATCACGTGTCGAGCCAATTGCAGGTGCTCGCCCGGGCGATGGCGGCGAGGTGGCGGTCCGGGCGTTTGTTGTGGTGGGTGGCGATGTCTCGCAGACGATGTGAACCTTGCGGGTCGGACCGTCGGCCGGAGGATCCGCCGCATCGGCTGGGGGGCCGTGCCGCGCTGCCCCCATTCCCGCGGACAACCCAGGGACACTTCTTCGAACCGGACACCCTCATAGGTTGTCGTCCGGGGTATGTGCAGGTGGCCGTGGACCGCGACAACGGACCGGAAGCGGGTGTGCCGGCCGTCGGCGAGCCCGGTGCCACACCACAGCGCGAACTCCGGGTACCGCAGAGGCTCGGCGCCTGGGCCTGCTCGCGCGAGACGGGCCAGCGCTCCCCGGTGATCTGCACAATGACCGCGAAATAGCCGTCACCGGACAGCAGCCGGCATGGGCTCCTCCCTGGGTGCCCTCGCCGTTTCGCGTCTCAGAGCTGCGGGACCGGCAGCAGGACGAGCGGAAGCGTTCCGGCTTCCACCGCGGCACGGTCGATCGCGAGGCCGCAGTAGTCGCCTACGCCGGCGAACACGCAGGCCGGGATGTCGCGGTGGTGCTCCTCGAAGTACCGCGACGCCTCCTCCTGGGTGTGCACGCCGTCGTAGGCGGTGGGGAAGACGGCCCCGGCAGCATGCAGGGCGGCGTCGAGTTTCGAGTTCCGGCCGGTGCTCTCGGCGAACTCGGCCTGCCAAGTTCGGCCGTCGTCGCCCGGCGCGTGCAGGATCCGGGAGGGGCCCGGTCCGAGATTCAGGGTGAGACAGATGATCTCCTCGCCGACGAGGGGATCCATCTCCGGTACCTCGCGGTAGCCGAGGGACCAGGTGGCGGCCCACGCGTCCTCCAGGATGTACAGCCAGCCGCCGCATGTGCCGTACATGGCGCGGCTGAAGTACCCCATGTCCGGGGGCAAAGCGAGCTCGTGGCGCTCCTTGTACAGGTCCCCGCATTCGAGCTGCTCAGGATCTGCGCCGAGCCGGACGAGCAACTCTTCCGTCCACGCCGCTGGCAGCCGTCAGGGAAATGCCGCGAAGCATCCCCGGCACACGGCCTTTCGCGTCCTGATAGGCGTGCTCGCCGATCCACCGTAGACCTGAACCGTGTTGATCGCTCATTCGATCAATCTATAAGCAGTCGCCCACGTCAGGTCTTGCGGTGCCGTAGCCATGGGCGGGCATGTCAGCGGGCGATCGGCCCCGGGTTCACGGCGGTCCTGACGAGGTGGGCGCGGCGGCGTTACCCTGCGGCGGACAATCCTTCACTGGAGGTGCGCATGCGACGTCTCGTCGCGCGGAATGTGTCGTTACCGGTTGTTTTCGCCGCTGTCGTCACGGTTGTGGCAGCCGCCCCGTCCTCGTCTGCACCACCGGCCGCACCACCGCCCAAGTCGCCTGTCGCGGTGGGTTACGGAGGGGCGGTCGCCAGCGTCGACGCGGATGCCTCGGCCGCCGGTATCGAGGTGCTCCGCAAGGGCGGCAACGCGGTGGACGCCGCGGTGGCGACCGCGGCGGCGCTCGGTGTCACCGAGCCCTACTCGTCAGGTCTCGGCGGTGGCGGCTACTTCGTCTACTACGACGCCAGGAAGCACACCGTGGAGACGATCGACGGCCGGGAGACCGCACCGCGCAGCGCGGACTCCTCGCTGTTCCTGGAGAACGGCAAGCCGCTCGCCTTCGACGACGCGGTCACCAGTGGACTGGGCGTGGGCACCCCCGGCACCCCGGCCACGTGGGACACCGCGCTCGACACCTGGGGCAGCAAGTCGCTGCGGCAGGTGCTGGAGCCGGCCGAGCGGCTCGCCAGGGACGGCTTCGTCGTCGACAGCACGTTCCGCTCGCAGACCGAGGGGAATCAGGCCAGGTTCGCCGACTTCCCGGCGAGCAGCAAGCTCTTCCTTCCGGGCGGTCAACTGCCGGTGGTCGGCTCGGTCTTCAAGAACCCCGATCTGGCGCGTACGTACGAACAGGTGGGCCGCAAGGGCATCGACGAGCTGTACAAGGGCGAGCTGGCCGACGACGTCGTACGGACCGTACGCAACCCGCCCGTGGACCCGAAGGCCACCCGAATCGTGCGTCCCGGCGACCTCACCGCCAAGGACCTGCGGTCCTACCGGGCGCTGCGGCAGGCTCCGACGAAGGTCGGCTACCGCGGCCTCGACGTGTACGGCATGGCACCCTCCTCGTCCGGCGGTACGAGTGTCGGCGAGGCGCTCAACATCCTTGAATCCACAGACCTCTCGAAGGCGAGCGAGGCGCAGTATCTGCACCGCTACATCGAGGCGAGCCGGATCGCCTTCGCGGACCGCGGGCGATGGGTCGGCGACCCCGCGTTCGAGGACGTACCGACGCAGGGGCTCCTCAGCCAGCGGTTCGCCGACTCGCGGGAATGCCTGATCAAGGATGACGCGGTGCTCACCAGCCCGCTCGCGCCGGGAGACCCCGGCCACCCGGCCGACTGCAAGGCCGGTGGCACGGCCGCGCCGACGACGTACGAGGGGGAGAACACCACACATCTGACGACGGCCGACAAGTGGGGCAATGTCGTCGCGTACACGCTGACGATCGAGCAGACCGGCGGCAGCGGCATCACCGTGCCGGGGCGCGGCTATCTGCTCAACAACGAACTGACCGACTTCTCGTTCGCGCCCGCCAGTCCGGCGGTCCACGACCCGAATCTGCCGGGTCCGGGCAAGCGTCCGCGCTCGTCCATCTCGCCGACGATCGTGCTGAAGCACGGTGAGCCGGTGCTGGCCCTGGGCTCGCCGGGTGGCGCCACGATCATCACGACCGTGCTGCAGTCGCTCATCGGCAAGGTCGACCGGGGGCTTCCGCTGGTCGACGCCATCGCGGCGCCGCGCGCCAGCCAGCGCAACTCGGCGACGACAGAGCTCGAACCGGGGCTGTGGAACAGCCCCGTGCGGGCGGAACTGGAGTCGCTGGGGCATGTCTTCAAGCTGAACCCGGAGATCGGGGCGGCGACAGGTGTGCAGCGGCTGCCGGACGGACGGTGGCTGGCGGCTGCGGAGAAGGTGCGCCGGGGTGGGGGCTCGGCCATGGTCGTGAAGCCGGGCGGACGGCCATGACGATGCGTCAATAGCCCTATGAGAAAAGGCTGGTTCCTCGTGAAGTCTCACGAGGAACCAGCCCCCGCAGTCTTGACGGGGACATGGCTGCGGGTCCATCTTGGCCGCGTCGGTAAGGAAAGTTTCCTAATAGAAGGGCACCCCCACTGTGCGTACTCGAACGCTCGCCCTCGCCGCTGCCTCCGGCGCCGCCCTGCTCTCGGCCGCCACGCTGACGCCCGCCGCCCAGGCCCGCCCGGCCTCGGGTGCCGTCGCCACTGCCGCCGCGCCCCGGGCGGAGTCGGGCGGCGTCGGCCGGGCCGGGGCCGGTATCAAGGAGGGCTCCGTCAGCGCGGCCGATCTGCTGGCCGAGGTCACCTCGTGTTCGCAGATCTCCAACGGCAAGTACCGAACGGACGAGGAGACTTCGGCGACGGTGCCGGTCTGCGGCAAGAATGGTGCCGTGTTCTGGAAGGCCGACATGGACATCGACTGCGACGGCCAGGTCACCACCGCCTGCAACGAGAACACCGACCCGTGGTTCCAGGACGACACGGCGTTCCACACCTCCGGCGACAAGCCGCTGAACGCCGAGAAGCTGCCGTATGTCGTCGTGCCGAGCAGCAGCAGCATCTGGAACTACAGCAACGCGGGAATCAAGGGCGGTGGCGTCGTCGCCGTCATCTACAACAACAAGGTCGAGTACGCCGTCGTCGGTGACACCGGCCCCAACAAGATCATCGGTGAGGCCTCGTACGCCACCGCCAAGGCGCTCGGCATCGACCCCGACCCGGAGACCGGCGGCGCCGAATCCGGCGTCACCTACATCCTGTTCACGAACTCCAAGGTGTCGCCGATCGAAAGCCACAGCGCCGCCGTCACCGCCGGTGAGGCCCTCGCCAAGCAGTTCATCCAGAACAACTAGACGAACGTGAGGGGAGGTTGATCACAGCGCGGTCAGGATGCGCGGACCGTCGTCGGTGATCGCCACCGTGTGCTCGGCGTGCGCAGCCCGGCTGCCGTCGGACGTACGCAACGTCCAGCCGTCCCGGTCCGGATGGAAAGAGTCCTTGCCGCTGCCGATCAGCATCGGCTCGATCGCCAGCACCATTCCGTGCCGCAACGGCATGCCGCGACCCGGTCGTCCCTCGTTGGGGACGGCCGGGTCCTCGTGCATCGACCGGCCCACACCGTGGCCGCCGAACCCCTCCGGAATGCCGTAACCAGCACTGCGGCACACCGTGCCGATCGCATGTGCGATGTCGCCGATCCGGTTGCCGACGGCCGCCGCCGCGATCCCCGCCTCCAGCGCCGCGAAGGCCGTGTCGATCAGACGGGTGTCCGCCGGCCGGGCGCGCCCGACGGTGAAACTGATCGCCGAATCGCCCGCCCAGCCATCGAGCGTCGCGCCCGCGTCGATGCTCACCAGATCGCCGTCGCGCAGCCGCTGATCGGTCGGGATGCCGTGCACGATCGCGTCGTTGACCGACGCGCAGATCACGGCGGGGAACGGAGTGGGGGCGAAATGCGGCCGGTAGTTCAGGAACGGCGACCCGGCGCCCGCCTCGCGGAGGACCCCGCGGGCCACCTCGTCGAGTTCGCGCAATGAGACGCCGACCGCCGCTGCTTCCCGTACGGCCGTCAGCAGTTGCGCCACGACCCGGCCGGTCTCGCGCATCGCTTCGATGGATGTGTCTGTCTTGAGCTGCACCATGCCAATTACTATACCGGTCGCAGCGGTATTAGAATGACGGCATGGTACGAACGCCCCTGACCCCGGAAGAGCGCCGCCGCGGCGAACGCCTCGGAGCGCTGCTCCGCGAGGCGCGCGGCGGGCGCAGCATGGTCGAGATCGCGGCGAGCGCCGGAATCTCCGCCGAGACGCTGCGCAAGATCGAGACGGGCCGCGCCCCGACTCCCGCCTTCTTCACCGTTGCGGCGCTGGCCGGGGCGCTCGGACTCTCGATGGACGAACTGCTCACCCGCTGCGCCCCGGAGCCGGATGTGGTGCCGCTGGCCGGGTAGGGCCAGTCAGGCCACGGCCCGCCGGATGGGACCTGGCGGCGGTGGCGCGGGCTGTCGATGGCCCCGGCTGCCTGCCCCGCATCCAGCCGTACCGGGCCCGCTAGGACTACGGGCTCGACTCGGACCGGGCCGCCACCGGGACGCGTTTTCACGCAGGGGTGCTCAAAGGGGGGTGTGCGCCGCACCGTGCTTGGACCGCACCGCAGTCGAAAAGCGCGCGTAGCCGTGCCGTAACACGGCTGGGGTCGAATCCCTGCGGACCGGAATGCTCCAGTCGACGTTGGTGAGGGCAACGATGACGGTGCATCAAGGTGCTGAGGAAGTACGGGAGGTCACGCAATACCTACAGGATCCGGTGGCGCTTCTGGACCCCGGGAGCGGCTGGTACGGCGCCTTCTGCCGACGAGATCCCGCAGGGATGCGCGCCTGTCTCGACGGCGCCGAGATTCCGCCCTGGGACGTGATGGAGTCGCTCTTCCAGGACCTGGCGGCCGTGCGCGGCACAGCGTACGCACAGCGTGAGTCGGTACGGGCCGCCGAGCTCTACTCCGCCTCGGTGGCCGCCCATGACCGACGGCCAGGCGGACGACAGGTGCTCGTCGAACGGCTGGAGCTGATGCTGCGGGAGCAGACGTATGCGGCCCAGCGCCTGGTGGTTGTGGACGGGTGATGCAGGTCTCGGCTGAGGGATCTTGAAATGGGCGAGAGCCGAATGGCTGCCACATCCGGAGGACCGTCGGTTCCGGAACAGTCACGGCACTTCAGCTCCGTCGCTTCGCCCGCTGTGCTCGAGCCGCGGCCCCCCGATCTCGTCCGGTGGATAGAAGCGCCGGGCCCAGCGCCGGAACGGGCCGATCGGCCCGTCACCGGGAGCGAGCCGGGGCGGCTGCTGGTACTGCTTGTGATTCCAGATCGGAAAGTCGGCGGCGGTGAACTCGCAACTGGAACGGAAGACGGCGCGGTCCAGCAGCCGGGCGGCGGTCCGGCTCACCACCCGTGCGAGCGGGGCCGGCAGCAGGGCCGGTTCCGCAAAGGCGATGCGGTTCCTCTGCCGGAACTGCATCCGGTTGGGCGCGATCGCCGTGGGCATCACCATCGTGCACATTCGAAGCCCGATCCGAGGCGTGTACACATCCGCGTGCAGGCAACCGAGTCCGTAGCCGTCCACCTCCACCTCGACGACGAAGTTTCCCAGCAGCGGCGCCGACTCATGAGCCCGCATGGACACGTGGAACGCGGCATCGTCGTAGACGACAGGCCCGCCGATCTCGGCTTTGGCCCAGCCGTGCAAGGTGGCGAAATGCCCGAGGTCCACCGAGTTCTCGATGACTTCCTGGACATTGCCGGCCAGTTCCCAGGCGGCGTGACGGGCAGGCCGGTGGCCGATCTCGTGCCAGTCGGGGATGAACCAGTCCGGTTCCCGGCCGTCGTGGTGCCGCCAGACGAAGACAGCACCGTTGACCTCGTGCACCGGCAGTTGCGCCAACGGCGACCTCGGCGGCTTTGTGTCGTATCCCGTCCGCACGCACGTGCCGTCGGGACCGAACGCGAAGAAATGGAAGGGACATACGAGATCGTCCCCGTCGACCTTCGCCAGACCGAGATGGGCGCCGAGGTGCGGACAGTACGGACGGATGGCGCGGACCGCCCCGGTACCGAGCCGGTACAGCACCACGTCCTGCCCCGCCAAAGGCCGGGTGAGCACAGCGCCCGGCCGCAGCTCCTCGGAGAAGGCCAGCGCGGACCAGCCGCTCGGACAGGGCAGGGCGAGCGCCCCCGCAGCATCGGCCGGCGTCGGCCCCTCACTGATGGCGCGCCCGTACTCGCGTGACAGTCCCACCACTTCCCCTCTCAGGATCGGTCTCCCGGAGACTGCCCAGACCGCTCCGAGATCCTCCCGACACTCCGCACATCACCCGAACGGGAAGGGAGGCGAAAGATGTTGACGGCGTACGTGATGACACGGTCCATGCAGCCCGCTCGGTGACGCAGAGGGTCTCCGCCTACCGCTCCGCCGCGGAGTCGATGGCCGCCTGCACCACGTCCAGCAGTCGGGCCAGGCCGGGCAGGTCATCCCACTCCACAGCGGAGTACTTCCACATGTGGCGCACACCCGGTGCTTCCGGGCGGCCATGGCAGATCTCCACGATCCTGGCCCCCTTGCGGTCCGGGCCCTTGACACAGAGGTGCATATGGCGCACGTGGAAGCGGACGGCGTTGCCGCCGAAGACCTCCAGCACGCGGCCGTCGAAGGAGTAGAGCTGTCTTCCGACCGTGGTCGTGATCTCGCTGTCCATGCCGCGACGCCGGCCGCGCCGGCGGCCGACTGACGGTGGCATGCCGCAAAATCCGTCGATCACCTCCGCAGATCGCAAGTAGCCTCCGCACATGGACGCTGAGGTGGATGCCCGTGAACTCTACGAGGCATTGTGTGACCACGACGGGGCGGACGCCCATGACGTGATCGTAGCGCCGTGGCTCGATCGGGCCCGGGGCGATTACAGAGCCTCGCTCGCGACTGCAGCCGGAGACGGGGCCTGGTGGTCCGAGGAGGGACCTCAGGGGAACGAGTACCTGCTGCAAGAGCTCTACGCTCTCAGCCGCGTCAGCGATCTGCTCCTTCTCGCCTTCCAGCCTCCTGCTGACGAGGTGCCCGAGTGGCCGTGGGCCAACAGATACGATCCGCTGGGCCAAGGGCCGGTGCTCTCACAGCACGAGTACCTCGACTTGTTCACCGCGCTGGGCATGACACCGTTCGACGACACCGTCTTCGACCCGTTCCTCCATGAAATCGTCGACGTCGAGGAAGCCGACGACCCGCGCGCCGCGATTCAGATCACCCAGGTCGTCTGGCCGGGCCTGATGCTCGGACAACTGCTCTTCAGCCGGGCCGGAGTCCGTGTCCGCGCCGGAGCCAACCATGCACAGCGAGGCGTGGCCGACCGGTCCCCGCTGTACTGGACGTACCTGCGACGCCACCGGCCGACAGTCGACCTGTCGCACGGCTGGGGTCACAATTCGCAGTGGGCCACCGATTTTCGTCTCGACTACCGGACGCCGACATCCCGGCGACTCAATGCGACGGGAGGCGTCGACATCGACGGCTCCGAGGACCTCGGTCCGGATCACCCCAAGAGCCTCAGCCCGGAGGAGAGGCTGTTGACCCCCGGCGAGCGACGTGAACTACTGCGTCACCGCTGCCTTCTGCGGGTACCCGAGGCTGTCGGCACATTGGCCGAAGCGCCGGGGTGGCAGATGGATCTGTTTCCCTTCGACTGGCAGCTCCCCGGTTCGGAGCAGTGACGCGCCCTTTCCGAAGGAAAGGCGTCAGCGCGCCCGCTGCTCGCACCCCACGAGCCGGACGCAGACGGCGAGCCCCCGATCGCCTGCTCCAGCTCCGCGGGGCCCGGGTAGCCGGGCGCGATCCGGAGGGTGCAGCAGGTTTCGTTGGCGCTCCATCCCTGATCTTCGCAGGGAGTCCCGGCCTTCGGGCCGGGCGGGAATGCGATCCTTGGACCGGAGGCGCGGAGCGCCGGAGTGCTCTGCGTTGTCAGTGGCGCCAGCTATGTTGACCGGACTGACCGAAGGGGGGTGGCTGGGTGATTCGTGCGTACAAGTTCCTCATGCGGCCCACCGTCCGGCAGGGCCAGGCGCTCGGTGAGATGCTGCGAGATCACTGCTCGCTCTACAACGGCGCATTGCAGGAACGGCGTGATGCCTACCGTCATGTATCGAAGACGAGCATCAAGTACGGGATGCAGTCGGCGCAGTTGAAGGATATTCGGGCGTTCGACCCGGAGCGTCAGGGGCGTTGGTCGTTCTCCTCGCAGCAGGCGACCTTGCGCCGGTTGGACAAGGCGTTTGCGGCGTTCTTCCGGCGGATCAAGGCTGGGGAGACGCCTGGATACCCGCGTTTTCGTGGGGTGAACTGGTTCGACACGGTGGAGTTCCCGAAGGACGGGGACGGCTGCCGCTGGGATTCCACCCCGCACGACCCTGTCACCCGCGTGCGCTTGCAGGGTGTCGGACATGTCAAGGTCAACCAGCACCGGCCCGTAGTGGGCAACGTCAAGACGGTCAGCGTCAAGCGCGAGGGCCACAAATGGTTCGTCGTACTGACCGCCGAGCAGGAGCGGCCCGAGCCACTGCCGCCAACGGGCAGCGTGGCCGGCATCGACCTGGGCATCGCCAACTTCCTCGCCGACTCCAACGGCGGGTTCGTGGAGAACCCCAGGCACGGACGCCGCGCTGCCGCGAGGCTCGAAGCCGCCCAGCAGGCGCTGTCCCGGTTCCCGCGCCGCAAGGCGAAGGACCGCACCGCCAACCACCGGCGGGCCGTGGAGCAGGTCGCCAAACTGCATGGCAAGGTGCGCCGTCAGCGCCTGGACCACACGCACAAGACCGCCCTCGGCCTGGTCCGCGCGCACGACTTCATCGCGCACGAAGATCTCAAGATCCGCAACATGAGCAGGGCCCCCGCCTCCAGGCCGGACCCCGACCGGCCAGGCACCTTCCTGCCCAACGGTGCCGCCGCGAAGGCCGGGCTGAACCGCTCGATCAACGATGCCGGGTGGGGGGTGTTCCTGACGATCCTGCACGCAAAGGCTGAAAGCGCCGGGCGGGAAGTGATCGCCGTGGACCCCCGCAACACCTCCCGTACGTGCCCCGAATGCGGGCACACCGCGAAGGAGAACCGGCCCACACAGGAGAAGTTCCACTGCGTCGCATGCGGCCACAGCGCACACGCCGACACAGTCGGGGCTCTCAACGTCCTACGGGCCGGGCTGGTCCGTCGCGAAGCCCAACCGGCATAGCGAGAAGCCCCGCTCTTCAGAGCGGGGAGGAGTCACGTGAGCCCGCACCCCGTCGGCGTCCCGGAGGAACAGGACGTGCCGCAGCTGGTTGACCTTGTCGGGGCCGATCGACCGCTTGGTGTTGTTGTCGAGCGGCCACTGCACGTTGGCGGGCGACGAGCCGAAGAAGGCGACGCCCGCGCCCGCCGCTGTGATCTTCGAGGCGGAACCGAACGCGAACGCCCGGTCCGGGTTCCCGGCCCCGATGCAGGTGGCGAGCAGGTCGGCGATCTCGACGGGCTCGTCGGTGAGGTGGTGGGCGGCGTAGGCGTTGTCCCAGAAGATCCGGAAGTCGGGCGCGGTGGCGCTCATCGAGGCGAGCCGCTCGGGCGTCGGGGCCGGTCCTGTCGAACCGAGTCGCTGATCTCCAGGTCCCGTGTGTAACCGAACTCGGCCCGCTCCGCAGGGGCCACCGGAGATGCCTCGGGGCGGGCCCGATCATGCCGCCTCGGGCGGGCTCGGCCCTGCGGCTGACCGCGAGGCGGGGGCAGGCCACCCGCTTGCGACATCGCATGGCATCACATGACGTCGGGTGGCGCGGCTTGGCGCCACCCGGTGTCACCCGGTGCCGCCTGGCGCCATTCCACGCGCCCAAATGCGCATGAGCACGCATGGTGCCACAATCACTCAGGTAGGCAGCAGTATGTTTTAGCAGGTCAGGGTGGTTACGTCGGGTGCCGGTCCGGAGATGTCACCTCACGGCTTGTATATAGAGCCATCGTGGTGCCATGATGGCGTCATGGACCTTACTCCGTATGTCGACACCCTCCGCCGCGAACTCGCGGTAGCCGCCGAAGCCGGCGGCGGCGAAGCCTGCGAGCTGGCCGAGAGGCTCACCGCTCCCCTGGAGTCGGCGGCCCGGCTGACCATGCTCAATGCGCTCTCCGCCGCGATGGACGAGATCACCCGTGAACTCGCCCCCGGCTCGGTCGACGTACGCCTGCGCGGGCTCGACCCCGACTTCGTGGTGACGCTGCCGCCCACCGACGGCGGCGCCCCCGCGGAGCCGGCCGCGCCCGTCGAACCGTTCAAGACCCCGGTCCCGGCCGACGGTGACGAGGGCGGCACCGCCCGCGTCAACCTGCGTCTGCCGGCCCACCTCAAGGCCCGCGCCGAGGAGGCCGCGAGCCGCGAGGGTCTGTCGGTCAACGCGTGGCTGGTGCGCGCCGTGTCGGCTGCGGTCGACGGCGGCACCCGGCCGCGTACGACGGAGAAGACCCGGACCATCGGACAGAGCTTCACGGGCTGGGTGCGCTAGCCGCGCCCCCGCCCGCACCGCTTCACCCACACCGCGTCCCACCGGCGGGGACGTCCCAGAGACCTAAGAGGGCGATAAGAGCCGGTTCCTCAGACTTGGTGCCGATCTGCCCCTCCTGATGGCGGGCTACCGCCTGCGGAATTCGCGTGGACGACCTCATTGGCGGGCTTCGACCCGTGACTCCCCACCTCGCTGGAGGGAGTTCTGTCCGGTAAGTCCCCCTGTGAGCCTCCGGAGTGATCGCGTAAATTGGGTCGAGCTGGCTCTTATCGCCCTCTAAGAGGACGGGGCGGCCATGCCTTCTTGACACTCCCGAACCGATCTCGGTCACCGCGCACGTGGAGGCCGGTTCCATCCAGTTCACCGCGGGCGACCGTCTCGGCACCGTCGTCCAGGTGCGACCCCGCGACCCGAAGCGGGACCAGGACCTACGGGCGGCCGACCAGACCGAGGTCACGTACGCGAGCGGCGTACTGACCGTCAGGACGCCCAAGTCATGCTGCTGCTCTTCGTCTACATCTTCGGCGATGTGATGAGGGCCGGGACCGGGGACGGCAGGGCGGAAGATGATCTGCGCCCGAGCGCGTGCCGACTCCTCGCGTAGTCGGAGCTGGTCCGGTGTCAGCTTTTTCCTACTCGTGACTGGCCGGGGCGGCGGATCACGGTGCGGCGCTCCGTCAGCGCCTGCGTGATCCTTTCAGCAGGGGCCGATCGTTACCGACCCGGGATTGCTTGTCGATGTCATGTGATTCCCCACCGCCGGCGTGGGCTTCCGGGCTTCGGACACCGTCCGTGCACGGTGTGTGTTGCGGGCAGACGGCGTTGCTTCGTCGTCGCTGGGAGGTGTCCTGGGTGTGTGTCGTTCCTCGGCAGCCGGAGGCTGCGGAGGAGGTATCCAGTGGCACGCGCTGCTCCGTCTCCAGTAGGTTCTGCGGATGCGGCAATTCGCGGACATCGAAGACCTGTCGGGGCTCGTGCGTGACGCACTGGGCGCGGGATGCCACGTCGTCGCAGTGGATCGGTTGCGCGGGGGGAGCAAGAAAGGGGTGTACCGGGTCCGCCTTGACGGAACCCGCACACCGAGCGTGATCGTCTACAGCTGGGCCGAAGCCGAGAACTTCTGGCCAGGCGCGCGCGAGGCCGACCCGGCTGACCCGTTCGCGCCCGCCTCCGGGCTGGTCCCGTTCCTGACCGCGCAGCGGAGCTTGGACAGCCTCGGGGCGCGGGTTCCGTGGATACTTCTGGCGGATGACAGCCGGCGTCGCTATCCGGCGGACGTCGCCGTGGTCGAGGACGTCTCCGGCGGCACGCTCGAAGCACTCTTCGAGACCGATCCCACGCGCGCTGCGGGAGCCCTGGGCGACCTCGCCGGGATCCTTGAGATGATGCACCGGCATCAGGGCGAGCACTACGGCAGGCTGGACCTGCTGGAGCGGGGCGGATCGGTGTCCGAGATCCCGTGCGAGCGGCGGGTCCTCGACCGCGCACTGCGGGACCTTGAGGAGGCGTCGGGGCGCGACCGCCGCATCGCGGCAGCCGGCGCCGCATTGCGCGACCGTCTGCAGGAGCTGGCCGATCGGGTGAGCCCTCGCACGGAATACGGGCTGATCCACGGAGAACTCGGACCCGACCACGTTCTGGTCGACGCCGACGGTCACCCCGTCCTGATCGACATCGAGGGCCTGATGTACTTCGACGTCGAGTGGGAGCACGTCTTCCTCCAGCTCCGTTTCGGCGAGCGGTATACCGCACTGGCCCGGCACGGTCTCGACCCGCAGCGGCTCGACCTCTATATGCTCGCGATGCGTCTGTCGCTGGTGGCCGGTCCGCTGCGTCTCCTCGACGGTGACTTCCCCGACCGGGCGTTCATGCAGGGGATCGCCGAGCACAACGCGAAAGAGGCGCTGGCGCTCCTGCCGTTGGTGTAGCCCTGGGATGCGCAGGACCGCGCGGAGCACTCGTCGACTCCTGCAAGAACCGGGCTGTCTGTTGCCGGGCCCACCCCTCCTTCATGGCGCGGACGACAGCGGGCGCCGGGTCCAAGTGGACGACGCCGGCCATCAGCACGAGACGCGCCGAGCCCGGTGCCTGAGTGACCACCCGCATGTCGTATCAAACGCAATATTATTGCGTCCATGCGCAGGCCTGCAGTTCACCGGCGCTGGTGAACCAACCCCTGGGTACACGCACTCAACTGACCCGAAAAGATGGAGAACTGGTCGCCTGCGGAATGTTGCAGCCGATGCAATTCATCCCGTTTCTCATCTTCGGCCAGGCCCGACGGACGGCGGAATCGCGCAGACCGGCGCGGCGAGCGGCCCCTCGTCGACAAGTTTTGCCATCATGGCGTCTGCTCTCCGAGCCGGAAAGCGAATGAACGTGTGGACCGCACGGGTGTGAAACATGATCGACTCCGCCGGTTCACGGCGATGGTCTTGCCCCGCTGTGTGACGGGGCTTACGTTCTCCTCTACGCACGTGTCTACGGGCGTAGAAACGCGTAGAGGCTCTCTGACGCCGCGTCGAAGGAGCAGCTCATGTCCCAAGTCGTACGCGCCGCACTCGTCCAGGCGACCTGGACCGGCGACACCGAATCCATGATCGCCAAGCATGAGGAGCGTGCGCGCGAGGCAGCCCGCCGGGGCGCGAAGATCATCGGCTTCCAGGAGGTGTTCAACGCCCCCTACTTCTGTCAGGTGCAGGAACCCGAGCACTACCGCTGGGCCGAGGCCGTCCCGGACGGGCCGACCGTCCGGCGGATGCAGGAACTCGCCCGCGAGACCGGCATGGTGATCGTCGTGCCGGTCTTCGAGATCGAACAGTCCGGCTTCTACTTCAACACCGCCGCCGTCATCGACGCCGACGGTTCTTATCTCGGCAAGTACCGCAAACATCACATCCCGCAGGTCAAAGGGTTCTGGGAGAAGTACTACTTCAAGCCCGGAAACGTCGGCTGGCCCGTCTTCGACACCGCCGTCGGCAAGGTCGGTGTCTATATCTGCTACGACCGGCACTTCCCCGAGGGCTGGCGTCAACTGGGGCTCAACGGAGCTCAGTTGGTGTACAATCCGTCCGCCACCTCGCGCGGCCTGTCCAGTTATCTCTGGCAGCTGGAACAGCCCGCGTCCGCTGTCGCCAACGAGTACTTCGTCGCCGCGATCAACCGCGTCGGCCAGGAGGAGTACGGCGACAACGACTTCTACGGAACCAGCTACTTCGTCGACCCGCGCGGCCAGTTCGTCGGCGAGGTCGCCAGCGACAAGGAGGAGGAACTCCTCGTCCGTGACCTCGACTTCGGGCTCATCGACGAGGTCCGCCAGCAGTGGGCGTTCTACCGGGACCGCCGACCCGACGCGTACGAAGGACTGGTGGAGCCGTGAGCAGCCTGCACCGACGCCATCTCGCCGTCAGCCCCGACTGGCTGGCGCTCTACTACAAGAACCCCCTGGAGATCACCCACGGGGAGGGCCGCCATGTCTGGGACGCAGACGGCAGGCGCTACCTCGACTTCTTCGGCGGCATCCTCACGACCATGACTGCCCACGCCCTGCCCGAGGTGACCAAGGCGGTCAGCGAGCAGGCCGGGCGGATCATCCACTCCTCCACGCTCTACCTCAACCGGCCGATGGTCGAGCTGGCCGAACGCATCGCCACGCTGTCCGGCATCCCGGACGCCCGGGTCTTCTTCACCACCTCCGGCACCGAGGCCAACGACACTGCCCTGCTGCTCGCCACCACGTACCGCAGGTCGAACCAGATCCTCGCGATGCGCAACAGCTACCACGGCAGATCCTTCTCCGCGGTCTCCATCACCGGTAACAGCGCCTGGTCGCCCACGAATCTGTCGCCGCTGCAGACGCTTTACGTGCACGGCGGCGTCCGCACCCGGGGACCGTACGCGCACCTCGGCGACGCGGAGTTCATCGCGGCCTGCGTCGCCGACCTGGAGGACCTGCTCGGCCACACCCGCGAGCCCGCCGCCCTGATCGCCGAACCCATCCAGGGCGTCGGCGGGTTCACCTCACCGCCGGACGGCCTGTACGCGGCCTTCCGCCGGGTCCTCGACCGCCACGGCATCCTGTGGATCTCCGACGAGGTGCAGACCGGCTGGGGCCGCTCCGGCGAACACTTCTGGGGCTGGCAGGCGCACGGCGAGAACGGGCCGCCGGACATCCTCACCTTCGCCAAGGGCATCGGCAACGGCATGTCGATCGGCGGTGTCGTGGCTCGCGCCGACGTCATGAACTGCCTCGACGCCAACTCCATTTCGACCTTCGGCGGCTCCCCGGTCACCATGGCGGCCGGCCTCGCCAACCTCTCGTACCTCCTCGAACATGATCTGCAGGGCAACGCCCGGCGAGTCGGCGGACTGCTGATCGAGCGGCTGCGTGCGATCGGCGCGGCCTCGGAGTGTGTACGGGAGGTGCGCGGCCGGGGACTGATGATCGGCATCGAGCTGGTGAAGCCCGGCACCGACGAGGCGAACCCGGAGGCGGCCGCCGCCGTACTCGAAGCAGCCAGGGAGGGCGGCCTGCTCATCGGCAAGGGCGGCGGCCACAACACCAGCGTGCTGCGGATCGCACCGCCGCTCTCGCTGACCATCCCGGAGGCGGAGGAGGGTGCGGAGATCCTGGCCGAGGCCCTTCGATCGGTGGCATGAGAAGCGACGGATGAGCGACGGGGGTGTGGGCGGCGGCCGGTACGCGGCTGTGTGGCTTGGTCGCCATCGCACCCCCGTGCAGCCATCGCACCCCCGTGTCCGCCCAGGAGCGCCACCACGCCCGAGAACACCCTCCCTCTCCCGTCCACCGCCAGGCCCGGCGCATCGGCAGCCGACGCCGACGCCGGGTCTTGGCCTGCTCGGTACCGGACGGCAGACAGGCGTACGGGGCGGCAGCTGTGGACTCCTGGGCGTGGGCGGCTGTGGTGGCGAGCGGCAGTGCGACGGCGGCGATGGTGGCGGCGGTCAGCACCGCAGGCGCGGAGCACGGCAGCGACACCTGATCTTCCCGGATCGGTCAGTGGATACCAGGCATCGGGGGCGTCCGGTGATGCGTCCGAGACTCGCCGTCGGTGGTGATCGGACCGCGCCGCGTAAGGGACGAGCGCATGAATCGCACCCAACATTTGGACCGGACCCGTCATCATTTCGTTATCTGACGGTGTCGCTATCATCGGCCGATGAACTACCGGCGCCTCCTCTATTTCCTCGCCGTCGTCGAGGCCGGGACCATCACTTCCGCCGCTGCCACCCTCCATGTCGCCCAGCCGGGACTGAGCCGTCAGCTCAAGACGCTGGAGCGCGAGGTCCGGATGACGCTCTTCGAGCCGCGCGGCAACCGGCTGGTGCTGACCGCCTCCGGACGCGCCTTCGTCCCCCTTGCCCGTCGGGTCATCGCGGAGACCCGCCAGATGGAGGCCGCGGTCGAGGGGCTCCGCTCCGGGCGGGTCGCGCAGTTGACGGTCGCCGCGACGGCGGCCACCATCCGGGGCTTCCTCGCGCCGTTCATCGCCACGACGGGCCCGGACGATCCGCCGCTGATCACCCGGCAGGCCGGCCACTTCGCGCTCAACGACGAACTCCTGGACGAGGCGGACTTCATCGTGTCCCCGACGCCGATGGTCGAGGGCTTCGAGACCGTCGACCTCGGCGGCACCGCGCTGAAGGCGCATGTCGCCCCCGACCACCCCTGGGCCGAGGAGGGTCGCACGGAGATCGGCCTCGCCGAGATCTGCGGCGACCGGCTGTTCGCCCACTCGCGCTCGAGCGTCAGCCGCGCCGTGCTCGACACCGCGCTCGGCGCGGCACATCTCGCACCCGAGCGACTCACCGAATGCGAGGACGGCCCGACCGTGGAGGCGCTCGCAGTGGCCGGGCACGGGATCGGGGTCAGCACGGATCTGCCGCGGTACGGGGCGCATGCGTTGTGGATCACGGTGGAAGGAGCCGGGCGCAGGGAGGTGCTTCAGGTACCACTCCATGTCGCCTGGCTGCCGGGGCACTTCGCGGCCGACACCATTCGCGCGACGGCGGTGCGACTGCGGGACTTTCTCGTGGGACAGGGGGACGCCGTGATCCCGGCGCCCCCGCGGCCCTGACAGTTCCGCGAAAGCGTGCGGATTCGCGGAAGCTACGGCGTGAGGCGGTCGAACTTCACCCAGCCGCCGTGGTTCTCGTCGTCCGTGCCCCAGATGGCCCGCCCGGCGCGCAGGAACGCGATCGCCTCGATCTTGCGGTCGTCCTGCTTGGTGAAGCGCCGCAGCGGGGTGAGCTCGTCCGTCTTCCTCAGTCGCAGAACGGCATGGTGCGCGCCGTTCACGGCGAGCCATCCGGCGTTGTAGACCGCGGAGCTGAACGGTCCGTCGTCCACGTTGGGATCCGATGCCGACGACACGAGGACGGTCCCGTCCGCCAGGACCTTCAGGTCACTGATGTGCCGCACCTCGTCCTCGTTCGGAAACGGTACGGCGAACTCCTGCCGCGCGGTGGGAGAGCCGAAGCCGAGGCTGAATGTGCCGATCCTTGCCGAAGCGGCGCGTACGACCGCCTTCCGCTCGCCGCTGCCGCGGTGGCCCACACGGCGAAAACCGTGCCCGACCTGTCGCGGTGCAACGCGAAGCTCTCGTAGCTGTCGCCGTCGTGCCTGTCCGGCACGGTGACGGGATCGCCCTGAACGGTCGCCCGGCCGTTCGCCACACGGATGTGGTACGCGTCGCCGTTGCTGGCCAGGGCGATGTAGTGGCCGGCGCGGCCGGGCACCGCGTCGAGCGCCTCCAAGTCCTTCGGCAGTACACCGAGCCAGGGCAGTTCGGTGGTCACGGGCGCTCTGCCGGGCCTCAGCCGCACAGTGGCCACCCGGCTCTCGCCATCCCCCTTGTTGTCCCGCACGATGACGGCATCGGCCCGGTTCGGCTCCACGGGGGCGCCCTCGGCCAGAGCCATGCCGCTGACGCCGCCCTGGATACCGGTCCCGACCTGTTGCCATCCGTCCGAAGGGCCGGCCGCCCGCGCCCCAGAGCCGCTGCGGCGATGGAGGCGCAGGCCACGGCCGACACGATGAGTCCATTTCTGATCACGGGGCCGAAGCAAGGCCGCGGACCCATCCACGGCCCGGACCGGTTCCGTGCCGCCCGGCAGATTCCCTCGCCCGGTGGCACGTTCGCCACCTTGCTTTCATGCTCAATGGTTATGATCGGGCTGCTATTTGTGTATTGGACGGCATGACCGATGCCTTCCGATACTGGGGGACCTGCCGAGCGCTTCCGTATCCGCAGTTGCGCCGCACCTCCCCGAAGGACCCGTCCGTGACCGTCATGTCACCCGCTTCCGCACGCCCCGGCACCGACCGCGCCCGCACCCGCTCCGCCGGTCACGCCATCGTCGAGTCCCTTGCCCTGCACGGGGTCCGGCGTGTCTTCGCCGTCCCCGGCGAGAGCTACCTCGACGTCCTCGACGGGCTGCACGACTCCGACATCACCACCGTCGTCTGCCGCCACGAGGGCGGCGCCGCCTACATGGCGGAGGCGCACGGAAAGCTCACCGGTGAGCCCGGCGTCGCCATGGTCACCCGCGGCCCCGGCGCCGCCAACGCCTATGTGGCCGTCCACGCCGCCTGGCAGGACGCCACACCGCTCGTTCTGTTCGTCGGCCTGATCCCGAGCGACCACCGCGACCGTGAGGCCTTCCAGGACTTCGACCCGCGTGCCTGGTTCGGTACGCAGGCCAAGCGCGTCCTCCTCCTCGACCAGCCGGAGCGCGCCTCCGAACTGGTCGCCGAGGCCTTCTTCGCCGCCCGTTCGGGCCGTCCCGGGCCGGTCGTCGTCGGGCTGCCCGAGGACATCATCACCCGCCCCGCACCGCCGCAGCTCCACCCGGTCGTCCCGGTGACGGACGGCGGCGTCGCCCCCGCCGAACTCGACGCGCTGCGTGAGATGTTCGTCCGCGCCGAGCGTCCGCTCATCCTCGCCGGCGGCCCCCGCTGGACCCCTCGCGCCGCCGCCCGGCTCACCGCCTTCGCCGAGTGCCACCGCATTCCGGTCGCCCAGGACTGGCGGGCTTCCGACAGGGTGCCCTTCGACTCGCCGGTCAATACAGGCCAGTTGGGATACGGGCGGCTCGACTCGCTGGCCGGCCGGGTCGAGGAGGCCGACCTGCTGCTCTGCGTCGGCGGCGTACTGACCGACGTGCCCAGCGACGGCTACACGCTGCGCCAGTCCCCGTCGTCCACCACCGTCGTCGCCAACATCGACGCCACCCTGCGTGGTCGCAGCGGCGCCCTCACCCGGCAGATACTCGCAGCCCCCGACCCCTTCACCGAAGCCCTGGCCGGCCTCGACCTGACCGGTCACCCCGACTGGACGCAGTGGACCGCCGAGGCCCGCGAGGAGCAGGCCCGGCACGCCGCACTGCCCGCCGAGGCCCGCACCGGCGCCGGGCTCCCGGCGACCGCACCCGGCACCGCGCACATGACGAGCGTCGTCGCCGAACTCGTCGAACGGCTCCCCGACGGCGCCGTCTACACCTTCGGCGCCGGCAACCACTGCATCTGGGCCCAGCGTTATCTGCCGACCCGGGTCTTCCCCAGCCAGCTCAGCATGCGCAACGGTTCCATGGGCTACAGCGTCCCGGCCGCCCTCGCCGCCTCGCTGGAGAGCCCCGGCCGGCTGACCGTCGCCATCGCGGGCGACGGCGAGTTCCTGATGAATGGTCAGGAAATCGCCACGGCAGTGCAGTACGGTGCGGCCTTTCTCGTGATCCTGATGGACAACCGGCAGTACGGAACTATCCGCGAGCACCAGGAACGCCACTATCCGGGCCGGATCAGCGGCACCCAGCTCGCCAACCCCGACTTCGCCGCCTACGCGCGTGCCTTCGGCGCCCACGGCGAGACCGTCACCGCCGACGACCAGGCGGCCGGGGCCGTCGAGCGTGCGCTCAAGGCTGTGTCCGACGAGCGCAGGCCCGCCGTCATCCACGTTGTCGTCGACCAGAACATCCCCCTGCCGTAAGGGAGTACACGTCATGACCACCACTCAGTACGCCATCGTCGATCCGGCAACCGGAGAACCGGTCCGGCACTATCCACAGGCCACCGACGTATCGATCGCCCAGGCCCTGACCGCCTCCGCCGCCGCGCAGACCGAGTGGCGCGGGCGCCCCGTCGAGGACCGGGCCGCCCTGCTGCACCGCGTCGCCGACCTGCATGCCGAACGCAGGGACGACCTGGCCGCCCTGATCACTCAGGAGATGGGCAAGCCCGTCACACAGGCCGGGATCGAGATCGACATCGTCGTGTCGATCTACCGCTACTACGCCGACAACGGCGCCGCCTTCCTCGCCGACGAGGAACTGGCCGTCGTCGCGGGCGGCACCGCCGTCGTCCGCAAGGAGGCGGTCGGGCCGCTCCTGGGGATCATGCCGTGGAACTACCCCTACTACCAGGTCGCCCGGTTCGCGGCGCCCAATCTGATGCTGGGCAACACCATCCTGCTCAAGCACGCCCCCCAGTGTCCCGCGTCCGCGCTCGCCGTGGAGCAGATCTTCCGTGACACGGGCCTGCCCGAGGGCGCCTACATCAACCTCTTCGCCTCCGACGAGCAGGTGGCCGACGTCATCGCGGACCCGCGGGTGCAGGGCGTCTCGCTGACCGGCTCCGAGCGGGCGGGGGCCGCGGTCGCCGAGATCGCCGGAAGGCACCTGAAGAAGGTCGTACTGGAGCTCGGCGGCTCCGACCCCTTCCTCGTGCTCGGCGGCGCCGACCTGACCCGCGCCGTCCAGCAGGCCTTCATCGGCCGGTTCGGCAACGCGGGCCAGGCCTGCAACGCAGCCAAGCGCATCATCGTCCTCGACGAGCAGCACGACGAGTTCGTCGAGCAGTTCACCGCCGAGGTACGGGCGGTCGAGCCCGGCGACCCCACCGACCCCGCCACCTTCCTGGGCCCGCTCTCCTCCGTCGCCGCCGCCGAGAGTCTCGCCGCCCAGGTCGACGACGCGGTGGCACACGGCGCGACGGTCCTCACCGGAGGCCACCGCATCGACCGCCCCGGCGCCTGGTACGAGCCGACGGTCCTCACCGGGGTGACCGACCGGATGCGCGCCTTCCACGAGGAACTGTTCGGCCCCGTCGCCCTCATCCACCGAGTGGCCGACGAGGAAGAGGCGATCGCGCTCGCCAACAACAGCCCATACGGCCTCGGCGCGGTTGTCCAGTGCGACGACGAGGAGCACGCACTGCGAGTCGCCGACCGCCTGGAAGCCGGGATGGTGTACATCAACGACGCCCCCGGCACCGCCGCCGAGCTCCCCTTCGGAGGGATCAAGCGGTCCGGGATCGGCCGTGAACTCGGCAGGTACGGCATGGACGAGTTCGCCAACAAGAAGCTGATCCGCGTCAAGCGCTAGCCGCCGCGTTTCAGTTCTGTGCTGCTGAGCTGGGTTGATTGCACTGGCGGTGGTAGGCGGGTGCTTGGTGGTGGGTGGGCATGCCGAGGGCCCAGCGCACTGGCCGGGTGCTCCGTGGGTCCTCGGGGCGTGGGTGGGCAGGGGCGGTGCGACGGGTCAGGTGACCGGTCGGGGCAGCATCGCGAGGCGGGCGAAGGCGGCGGTCAGCTCATGGCGCCAAGGCCAGGTCACGGCGATGCGCAGGTGCGATCGCCGCCCGCCGCGTGTGATGCGGGCGGCGGCGTGCAGGATCCGGTAGCGGCGTCTCTTGGGCTCGGCGGTGGCCAACTCGCCGTCCAGCAGCAGGACGCGGGTCCAGGCGGGCAGATCGATGGCGGTCAGGGACAGCCGAGCCAGACGGCGTTGACCTGGGAGTGGCGGGAAGGGAAGCGGCCGAATCCGGTCGCCTTGCCGCAGCGAATGCGGTGCTTGACGCGGACATGTGCGCGGTGGCGGACCTCAAGCTGCTGCAAGGAGCCTTGGCTTTAGGGCGTATCCGTGAGGAACACCTGGTGGCGCATGCCCTCGTCCAGATCGAACAGCGACAGCTGTGCGCCGGGACGGGGGCGCTCGTGCCGGACGGTGATCCGGGTGCCGCCCGGGTAGCCGGCCGGATCGATCAGACCGGTCGGCTCCGCGACCTCGGCCCCTGCGCGCAACGTTCCGTCCTGCTCAAGCGTGGGATGGCGCACCACGGAAGAACGGACCGGACGGCGTGCCGCCGCTGAATTCGTTCTGCAGGCCGGCGGTGATCTGTGCTTGCTGCCCGGCTGCGATGTCGGCGGGCACGGAGTGGATCGTCAGGACCAGCCAGGGCTGGAAGTCGATCTGCCCGACCGCCGTCCCGGCCACGTGATCGCAGCTCGGGCCGTTCGGCATGTCGTTGCAGCCCCACCAGTTGAACCGTGCGTCGATGTCCGCGGCAGGATCGTTGTTGACCAGGCCCTGCCCGGAGCCGCTGTCGACGATCCGGTTGTACTGGACCGTCATCGGCCCGTTGTAGGCGCCGTCCGCGACGAAGATGCCGGAGCCACCCGACCTGGTGATGGTGTTCTGCCTGATCACGGCACCGGAACTGGGTGTCGTCTGGCCGCGCAGGGTGAAGCCGATGGCATCGTGACCGGAGTCGATGATGCGGTTGTTGCGCAAGGTGACGCCACTGGTGTCGGAGATTTCCACGCCGAAACGGCCGGTGAACGTTCCGGTCCGCTCGATGGTGTTGTCCTCGACGGTGATATTCGTGTTCGTCACCGCAGCAAACCCGGTGAAGAGCAGGACGCCGCCGTGGGTCTTGTCGGCGATCGTGTTGTGCGTGATCGTGATGTTGTGGCAGGCGCCGGACACCTGGACACCGCTGAAGCCGCCGATCATGCTGTTCCGTGTGACGACGGCGTCCGAGACAGCGACGAAGACGACCGGGAACTCGCCGTCCATGTTGTTGTCGTCGATGGTGATGTTCTTTGTTGCCCCGGGGACTTCACCTCCGGCGATATTGATCGGCGCGTTGCCGTTGTCCTGGAATGTGTTGTGCGAGAACGTCGCGTTCGTCAGGGGCCGGAAGGTGAAGACCCCGTTGCCCTGTGCTCCGGGGTGGAGTGTGGCGTTGTTGTTGATGAAGAGGTTCTGCTGGAAGACCGAGGGGATCGCGCCGTTGGAGGACGGGGCGAATCCCTTGAGGTTGTTCGAGAAGATGTTGTTCTCGACCTGGTAGCCGCTGAAGTTCTCGCTGGTGCTCACCCCCGCGCCTTCGGCGTTGCCGGTGAAGGTGAAACCGTCGATCGACACCCCGTTGGCCTGGGCGATCCACATGTCCTCTTGGATCGGGGTGTTGAGCGTGGTCGTGATGACCGTCTCACCCGGGCCGCCGGGGGTGCGGGTGCGGGCGTCCACGCCGGCCTGGGCGCCTTCGAGATGCAGGTCTGCCTTCCGGATGACCAAAGGAGTGGTCATGACATAGGTGCCTGCCTGCACCCTGATGGTGTCTCCAGGGGCGGCCTCGTTGTAGGCGAACGGGATCGATGCGCACGGCGCGGCGACCGAGCCGCACCCGGGTGTGTCGGCCCCGGTGGTCGCGACGTTGATGACGGTCGCGGCGGCGGCCGGAGGCGCGGCCCCCAGCACCGGGGCCACTGCGCCGAGCACCCCCGCCAGGAGGTAAGCGGGCCAGCGTTTGTTCATCGAAAGGGACCTCTCGAGCTTTGATTGCAATCCGTACCGGATCGTGGCGTTGAGTGACGTGCTCTCTGTGCGTGTGCACCCTCCGCGCGAGCTCGCACCCTCTGCCGCCGATGCCGTACGCCTTCAAGCTGAGGGAAAACCTGGGCCGGTCCGCGCATTGCCGGCCTTGCCCGGCGTAGCGCATGACATCAAGGCCGCACGCACCCATGGCATCCTCGACGCGCCCAGCGCCGCGGGGGCCGCGTGCTGGGCGGACAGGTCGCACCAGGGCGCCCGCCCCGCCGTCCGCGTCTCCTGCTGCGGCCGCTGCCAGGTGGCCTTCCACCGCGCCTCCGAGGGCCGTGCCGGTGCCGAGTCGATGTGGGCGCGGGTGCTGGGCGAGGAGTTCTACGCGCCGTCCGAGGAGGCCAGGGGGCGGACTGCAGAGGGCTGGAACGCGAAACAGTGTGACTGCGCATCCGTGGCGGAGTTCCACGGTGCGGGCGTGCCCGGCGTTCATGAACCCGGCTTCCCGGGTCATCCGGGCTTCCCCGGCGAGTACGGCGAGGACTGCGAGCCCGAGGAGCCTGGGGAGCCCCCGGATCCCACCACCACCGAACTCCCCCCGCTCCCCACCAACCTGCCCTTCCTGCAGGGTTTCGAAGTGTTCGCGTCCACCGCGGCGCACTGTGGGCCGGTGGAGTGCCAGGCGGATGAAACAGAAACGTCTTCAGCGGTTAGCCGCAGCGGTATTGCCACAGTGGGTAACCGACTTCTACGTTCTTCACCAGGCACCTTGTCTACGTGCGTAGACCCATTCCGCCACAGTGAGGAGGGGTACATGAGCCGCACCGTCATGCACGGTGGTCTCGTCATCACCGCGTCCGACGAAATCCATGCCGATGTACTCATCGAGGGCGGCCGCATCGCCGCCCTCGTGGCGCACGACACCGACGAGGCCGAGAGCTGGAGCGCCGACCGGAGGATCGACGCCACCGGAAAATACGTCATCCCCGGCGGTGTCGACGCGCATACGCACATGGAGATGCCGTTCGGAGGCACCTACGCCGCCGACACCTTCGAGACCGGCACCCGCGCGGCCGCCTGGGGCGGCACGACCACGTGCGTCGACTTCGCCATCCAGTCCGTGGGCCACGCGGTCCGCTTCGACGCCTGGTACGCGAAGGCCGACGGCAACTGTGCCGTCGACTACGCCTTCCGCGTGATCCTCTCCGATGTGAACGAGCCCTCGCTCAAGGAGATGGACCTGCTGGTGTCGGAGGGCGTCACCTCCTTCAAGGGTTTCATTGGCTCGGGTGACCAGGGATGTTCAGCCCGAGTAGGTGCCTGACCTGCAGGAACACGCCTATCTCGGCCGGTCGGTAGGGCAGAGTCGCCTCATCTGTCCCGCCGACGGCGCCCCATCGGGCGTATCGGGCATACGGAACGGATCACGAGCGAGTACCCCGTATTCGACGTAAAGGGAGCAGAAGCTATGGCACGCACTCTGATCACCGGTGGCCTGGTCATCACGGCCTCCGACGAGTTGCACGTCGACGTGCTCGTCGACGGTGGCCGCGTCGTGGCCATGGCCACCCATGACAGTCATGAGTGGACGGCCGATCATGTCATCGACGCTGCGGGGAAGTACGTGATTCCAGGCGGTGTCGACGCCCATACGCATATGGAGATGCCGTTCGGCGGCACGTTCGCTTCCGACACCTTCGAGACCGGAACTCGGGCTGCGGCCTGGGGCGGCACGACGACCATCATCGATTTCGCTATCCAGTCCAAGGGCGGATCGCTTGGTGAAGGGCTCGATGCGTGGCATGAGAAAGCGGATGGAAAGTGCGCGATCGACTACGCGTTCCATATGATCATGTCCGACGTGAACGAGTCCTCGCTCAAGGAAATGGACACGCTCGTCTCGGCCGGCGTCACTTCGTTCAAGCTCTTCACCGCGTACCCGGGGGTCTTTCTCTCCGACGACGGTCAGATTCTCCGGGCCATGCAGCGCGCCGGCTCGAATGGAGGGCTGGTGATGACGCACGCGGAGAATGGTCTCGCCATCGACGTGCTGGTGGAGCAGGCGCTGGCACGTGGTGAGAGGGACCCGCGCTACCACGGTGAAGTCCGGAAGGCACTCCTTGAGGCGGAGGCGACGCATCGAGTGATCAAGCTGAGCCAGGTGGCGGGGTCTCCTCTCTACGTGGTGCACGTGTCCGCGCAAGAGGCCGTCGCCGAATTGGCGCGGGCTCGGGACGAGGGCCTTCCGGTTTTCGGTGAGACCTGCCCGCAGTACCTCTTCCTGTCGACCGACAATCTGGCAGAGCCTGAATTCGAAGGCGCGAAGTATGTCTGTTCCACTCCGCTGCGTCCGAAAGAGCATCAGGCGGCGCTGTGGCGTGGGCTGCGGACGAATGATCTGCAGGTGGTTTCCACGGACCATTGCCCGTTCTGCTTCAAGGGACAGAAGGAGATGGGCCGTGGGGACTTCTCGAAGATTCCGAATGGCATGCCGGGTGTCGAGAATCGCGTGGAACTGCTGCACCAGGCCGTGGTGGACGGGCATATCAGCCGCCGTCGTTGGATTGAGATCGCCTGTGCGGCGCCGGCCCGGATGTTCGGCTTGTATCCGAAGAAGGGCACGATCGCTCCGGGGGCCGATGCCGATATCGTCATCTACGACCCGCATGCTGAGCAGATCATGTCCGCCGAGACGCATCACATGAACGTCGACTACTCGGCCTACGAAGGCAAACAGGTGACGGGGCGGGTGGAGACGGTGCTGTCACGCGGTGTTCCGGTGATCGACAAGCGCTCCTATGTGGGCCACGCGGGGCACGGGGCGTATCTCCCGCGTGGAATCTGTCAGTTCGCGAACTGAGATGTCTCGCGGCGAAATCCCTCGTTCTCCTGTTCGAATGGTGCCTCGGCAGAGAGTCCTCCGGATCCCGCTGGTCGGCCCGGAGACCGCCGACGCGATCAACGGCCTGGTGACCCGGGCGCGGCGCTTGGTTTCGGTGTGCACGGTGCCTTCCTCCTCGCCGGGGCCGGGCTCCTCGACGGGCGTACGACGGCCACGCACTGGCAGTACGCCGATGAACTGGCCCGTCGGCACCCGAAGGCAAAGGTCGACGCACGCGAGGAGTTCGTGGAGCAGGTCCGGGTGGCGTTCGCGTCCCGGCTGCTGACCGAGACGGCCGACAGCCAGGAGGCGATGGCGCGGCAGGCCGGCTTCGGTACGGAAGCCACATTGCGCCACGCCTTCCTGCGGGTGCTGCGTGTCTCGCCGCGCGAGTACCGCGAGCGGTTCACCCGAGTCCGATCTCCGACTGGCCGGGAACTCAGGGCGCGTTCGTCCCGACTACTGGACCGGGTGACGGAGGATCGCCCGCGTGCCGAGTGGATCCGGGAGTTGTTCGATGCGTTCTCGTGTGTGGGGCGGTACGGCGGCCGTCGTGCTGGGCGGCCTGCTGGCAGCCGGCTGCGGCGGCGGGGGGAAGGACAGGGCGGACGAGAGTGCCGGGAAGGCCGTCTCTGGCGGCTACCCCGTTTCCGTCACCGACTGCATGGGCGCCAAAACCACCTTCCCCAGCGCCCCGAAGAAGATCGTCACCAGCAATGCATCCAGCCTGGAGCTGCTGCTCCGTCTCGGCGCCGGTGACGAGGTGATCGGCACCGGCTTCCCGCCGGGCAAGGGGACCCTGCCCGACGACCTGGACGCGCAGGCGCAGAAGGTGAAGGCGCTCAGCGACACCGTCATCCCGAAGGAGAAGCTGCTCGGCTCCGGCGCGGACCTCTACATCGACACCTTCGCCAACATGAACATGGGCGGCGGGATGGGGGACGCGCCGACGGGGGAGGAGTTCAAGGCCGCCGGGATCAGGCACATCTACCTCAAGTCCACCGCCTGCGCCGCGACGAGCAAGAGCGCCGTGACCGACCTTTCGGCGGTCGAGGCCGACATCACCTCCCTCGGCGCGGTCACCGGCACCAGCGCCAAGGCCAAGGAACTCGTCGCAGAGATGAAGGAGAAGACGGACGCCGTCCAGCAGGCGGTCGGCGCCACGGCGCAGAGCGCGCGGCCCACGTACTTCTTCTTCGACTACGACACCGGCACCAAGCAGCCCACCGTCGTCTGCAACCGCCAGGTCGCCAACGCAGTCATCACCCTGGCCGGCGCCCGCAACGTCTTCGCCGACTGCGACGGCGACTACAGGCAGGTCGGCTGGGAGGACGTCATCGCCAAGAACCCGGACTGGATCCAGCTCGGGGTCCGCAACCGGGGCAGCGGGGCGGCGAACGACAAGGCGTTCGACGAGGCCGAGCAGTGGCTGAAGTCCAACGCGGCCACCAAGGGGCTGAAGGCGGTCAAGGAGGGCCATTTCCTGCGCATCGGCTCCGAGCAGACCACCATCGTGGGCGTCGAGAACGCCGACGCCGTGGAGACGATCGCCAAGACGCTCCACCCGGGCAAGGTCGGCTGACCGTGGCCTTCACGCTGGTGCGCCGGAAGGCCACCACGGTAGAGGCGCGTGCCGGTCTGCCCGCCGGACCGCTGGCGGCCGTCCTGGGCGTGGCACTCCTGGCCGCGCTGACGGCTGCCGTGGCCTGGGGCTCGACGTCCGTCCCGCCCGGCGAGGTGTGGAGCGCGGTGTGGCGCCGGCTGTCCGGAGAGACGCCGCGCCCCGGCACGGACGACCTCATCGTGTGGCAACTCCGCGTGCCCAGGGCCCTGTTGGCCGCGCTTGTCGGTGCCGGACTCGGTCTGGTCGGTACGGCGGTGCAGGCGCTGGTGCGCAACCCGCTGGCCGACCCCTACCTGCTGGGTATCTCCAACGGTGCCTCCCTCGGGGCGGTCGCTGCCATCGTGCTCGGCCTCGGGGCGGGCGGGGCGCTGGGGCTGGGCCTGTCCGGTGCCGCCTTTGCAGGCGCACTGGTCACCTTCGCGCTGGTGTGGGCGGTCGCTCGCCGCGGCGGGGGCTTCGCCCCTCTCCGGCTGGTCCTGGCCGGGATAGCGATCGGGCAGTTCTTGTCCGGATTCACCAGCTACTTGGTGCTCCGGGCCGGGGACGAGCAGCAGACCCACAGCGTGCTGTTCTGGCTCATGGGCAGCCTCAGCGGGGCGAACTGGGAGCTGCTCGCGGTGCCCGCGGTCGCGGTTGTGGCCGCCGGGTTCTGGCTCCAGGCCCGCGCCCGCGGCCTGAACGCCCTGCTGATGGGCGACGAGACGGCGGCCGGCGTCGGGATCGATGTGACGCGGTTGCGCCGCGAACTGTTCACGGTGACCAGCGTGCTGACTGGTGTCCTGGTCGCGGTCTCGGGCGCGATCGCCTTCGTCGCGCTGATGGTGCCGCATGTCTGCCGCCTGGTCATCGGCGGCGACCACCGCCGCCTGCTGCCCATCTCGGCACTGTTCGGCGCCCTGCTGCTGGTCGTGGTCGACATCGTCTGCCGTACGGCAATGGACACGCAGGAGCTGCCGGTCGGCGTGGTCACCTCGCTCATCGGGGCTCCAACCCTGCTGTATCTGCTGGACCGGCGCCTGGGGAGCGGCAGTTGAGGATCGACATCGAGGACCTGCACGTCGCCTACGCCGGCCGCACGGTCGTGTCCGGCGCCCACCTGATCGCGGCCGAGGGCGAGATCGCGGGCCTTGTCGGGCCCAACGGCAGCGGCAAGTCCACGCTCCTGCGCACGGTCTACCGGCATCTGAAGCCGGCGGCCGGGCGGGTGCTGCTGGACGGGACCGACATCCGGGAGATGACCCCGGCCCGGTCGGCCCGTCATGTGGCCGCTCTTCCGCAGGAGCGGGGCAGCGATTTCGAGCTGACCGTGCGCGAGGTCGTCGCCATGGGCCGTACGCCCTACAAGCGGGCCTTCGCCGGGGAGAGCGCCACCGACCGTGACGTTGTCGCCCGTGCCCTCACCGACGTCGGCATGGACGGGTACGCCGGACGCCGCTTCACGGCCCTGTCCGGTGGCGAGCGCCAACGCGTTTTGCTGGCACGGGCGTTCGCACAGGACCCCGACGTCCTGGTCCTGGACGAACCGACCAACCACCTCGACGTCCGCCACCAGGTCGAGTTGCTCGCCCTGCTGCACACCCAGCGCCGTACGACACTCGTGTCGCTGCACGACCTCAACGCCGCCGCCGCCGTGTGCGACCGGCTGCACGTGCTGCACGCCGGAGCCGTGGTGGCTTCCGGTCCGCCCCGCGAAGTCCTCACGCCCGCTCTGATGGCAGAGGTGTTCGGGGTGCGGGCGGCGGTGGTCGACCACCCGCTGACTGGGGACCCGCTGATCGCCTTCGACCACCGGACGCCGGCCCCGGCGGGGCCGCCCGTGGCCGCGGAGACTCACGCGGGCGGATGACGAAGAGGCTGGGCGGGATGGCTACGTGTCCTGCCCAGCCTCTTCGCGTACTCAGCTTGGCGTTTAATGGACAAGGATGCCCGAACGTGCGATGGTGCCGCACCGCAGACGGGCTCGCCAAGGAAAGCCACTCGGAACACTGCTGGCACCCTCCCCGAATACGCGAACCGCCCGGGTGTGCCTTTCGTTCCACCGGATCCGCGATCCCTGGGAGATCCCTCTCGCCTGGCGAGAGGCATCACCGCGCGAAGCCTGGCATGTGGTCTTGGGGCATCGGTGGAACGCCGTTGCCCGACGGCAAGGGCCCGCCTCCGGCACACCGATGTAACGGTTGAAGCACCCTCCCAGGTCATGACGTGATGGTGGGGTGCGTGCACCCACACGCGCGGTCACGCCGCCGGGGGAGCACCGCCCCGTCTGCCTTGAGCCGATTTCAGGCGAAGAGCGGTGGTGGACACTCAGGTCCCGCCACCGCACGTTCGAAGGTGAGGTCGAGTACTGCGGCGGCTGCGGTTGTCTGGTGATCCTGCTCAACGGCGAGATGATCAAAAGTCTCCCTGCCGCAGGCCCGGCCGGCAGACGCCCCCGGAACTGTCCCCTCCAGTGCCGAGCAGCGCACGCTTGGAACGGTGAACGCGATGTCGGCCAGGACTGGACCGTGAAGCTTGGCGAATGGCTCCATGGTCCCGACCGGTTCTCATGAACGGTCATTTGTGAGAGTCGCCGTGTGCGGCGATCTCCGCACACGGCGGCATGGGCAGCCCGCAAGCCCGCCACCGCCCCAGTCGGGCCCTGACCGTGTTCAGGCCGATGTGGTTTGCAGCTGCTTGTGCGGAGCAGCGTGGTCGGCCAGCGGTTGCCTCAGGGAGAGGATGATCAGCAGAGCGAACGCGGTGAGGGCGGTGAGCGTGCGCAGGTTGTTGAACAGCTCCCAGCGCCGCAGGATCTCCGCGTGATCGGCCGGAGCCGAGGTGAGCGCCCATTCCTTGATTCGGCCGTTGATCGGCACATTGCCGAACCGGGTTATCAGGAAGGACGCGAAGGTCAGCAGAGCTGCCGTACCCGCGATCAGCCGGGCGCGGCCGCGTGTCAGGGTCGCGAGAGTGAGGGAGCTCAGCGTCGACACGGCCATCGCCGCCTGCATGGTGATGCCGTTCATCTTCATCAGTTCGGTGTGGAATGACAGCCGCATGTCGAGCGGTACGGCATTGAAGGTGGGGACGAGGTTGGCCGCACCGTAACCGAATGCGCCGGCGAGGAGGCCGGTGGCAAGCAGGGCGAGTCCCTGGAAGAGTCGGATGCGCATGTTCGTTGGCTCCAGTACATGGGTGCTATGGGACCAGGTCCGTTCGACGTCCTGAGTGGTGGCGGTGTTGGAAGTCCAGAGACAGACCGGTGGTGCCGCATGGTCACAGGCAGTCGTCGTGTTCCCGCAGGTCGGCGACCACCTGGCGTGACAGCCGGTCACGGCCACGACCGTGACAGTTCTCCGACTGTCCGGTGCGGAGGTTCGGGGGACTCGACCGGTATTGGTTCTGCGGCGCGGCGCGGCGCAGGGCGGGCGGGTTGCTGCCTGCGATGTCGTCGTTGGCCGGCAGGCGTACAGATGACCGCCCACGGACTAGCGCAGTCACGCCTGCGCAGCGACGAAGCGATCGTGCAGTGCGCCGCGGAGGTGCCCCGGGGGGAGCCGTCGGCCGTATGCGAGCAGGAGGAGGTCCTGTGCGGCGCCGGACACAGGCGTTCCGGTACCGAAGGACCAGTCGAGGTCGTCGGCACGGAGTTCGATGCCGTTGAGGTCGGCTCCGAAGAACCTGAGGGTCCTGGCGTTGACGCTCTCGAGGAGTATGCGCAAGCGGTCTTCGGGAACCCGGCGGCCGAGGCCCAGCGCGACCGCGATGTCCAGACCGTGGATGACATCGTGGCCCAAGGCCGCCTCGATCCCGCCGACCGGCGGCCTCCAGGGGTGATCCGCGTTGTCACTGAGGAATGCGGCGAGCTCACGCGTCGAATAGGCGGCCGCGTCCTTGTGAGCGCATCGATCGGTCATCCGATGGAGGTTGCCTCGCGATCTGACCAGTTCCACCGCCATCTTGGAGAGCGAGTACCGAAACCCCATCGTCATGTGGGCCGCAACTTCCCGTACCCGCCACCCCACGCACAGGGTCGGAGCGTCCCACTCATCGGCCGACAAGCCGTCCAGCATGGCCGCCAACTCCCGGCGTTCGGCCGCGATCGCGGCTCTGATGTCCGTCGCTGGTCTCCGGTACGTCGTGTTCCCCATGGCCTCAAGGGTCTCGGCAGCTCCGCCATAAGTCCAAGAGTTTGTATGTCTCGCAGCTAGAATGATCAGTTATGGGCATTCGGCAGCTGCGGTACTTCGTCACGGTGGCGGAGGAAGCCAACTTCACCCGCGCCGCTGCCCGGCTGCACCTGGCGCAGCCAGGTGTGAGCGCCCAAGTCCGGCAGCTCGAAAAGGAACTCGGGCATCCGCTGCTCGACCGCTCCGGCCGGTCGGTGACCCTGACGGAGGTGGGCGAGGCCGTACTGCCGTACGCGCGGGCCGCGCTCAGCGCCGTCGAAGCGGTACGGCAGACTGCGGACGAGTTCACCGGGCTGCTCCGCGGCCAGGTCACCCTCGGCCTCGTCTCGGGCGCAGCCGCGGCAGCCCATGAGTTCGACCTTGCCGCCGTCCTGGCCGGCTTCCACGAGGACCACCCCCAGGTCGAGATCGCCCTGATCGAGGACACATCGGAGCGGATGCTCACCGCACTGAATCGCGGGGAACTCGACATCGCCGTGATCGGACTCGCGGACGACGAACCCCCACAGGGCATCTCCATCCAGGTCCTGGTCGACGAACCCCTGGTCGCGGCCGTCGCCCCGGACGACCCCGCCCTCATGCCCCCGGACCGCACGAGCATTCCGGTGGCCGAGCTCCGCGATCGCCCGCTGATCAGTCTGCCGCGTGGCACAGGGCTGCGCGGGGTACTCGACCGCGCGTGCGCGCAGGCGGGGTTCCAGCCCCGCATCGCCTTCGAGGCGGCCGCTCCGCTGTTCCTTGCACAGCTCGCTGCCCGCGGTCTCGGTGTAGCAGTGGTTCCGGCCCTCCCCGCCGGTGCGACGTCAGCTTTCGGGCTGCGGACGCTGGAGATCACTCAACCGCAGCTACGCGGACGGGTCGCTCTGACCTGGCGGACGGACGGCCCCTCGAGCCCCGCAGCCACCGTCTTCCTGAACCTGCTGCGTACAAGACTCACCGCGCCAGAGACCGGCTGATGGCTGAGCCAAACAGCGGGAAACAACAGGACGCCATGACCGCAGATGGCTCAAACGGTCTTTCAGCCCTCTGTCCCCTCGTCGTCATCGTCAAGTTCGACCGCGTCCGGATCGCGCAATGGCCTCCCCCTCGCGAGGGGGAGGCGGTGAAGCTGCAGCGGCCGAGGACGTTGAGGTTCTTGTACTTGAGCGGGGACAGCCGCGCGACGTCCTCGTCCTTGATGTCGTGGCCCTCGGCGCGGAGCTGGACGACGGCGACGTCGATGTACCGGTCCATCCAGATCACGAGGGCGTTCAGGACGAGTCCGAGTGAGCCGAGCTGAATTTACCCGCATGCGCCGTTCACGTCCGAGGGGGTGGATGGGATGAGTTTGGAAGGCATGGCCGGCCTGCGGGCGACTATCGACGATGTCCGGGCGGTGCTGCCGCTGCTGAGTGGCGACGAATGGGCTGCCCCGAGCGCCGCCACCGGCTGGTCAGTCAAGGACGTTGCCACTCACATAGCGGATTTGATGGGCATCCTGATGGCCGCGGCCAGAGGCGAACTGGACACCGGCCTCGGTATTGAGCGGCTCAACGACGTACACGTGTCCGAGAAGGCCGCTCGGGCTCCCGACGACGTGCTCAAGGACTTCAAACGCGTCTCCACCGAAGCCCTGATGCTCTTCGACACGCTGCAGAACGAACCGTATGCCTCCGCGCAGGCGCCCTACCTCGACTTGGGGACGTATCCCCTGCACACCATGGCCGACCTGTGCGCGTTTGACTTCTAAGACCATCTGCGATGGGACATTCTGGCTCCCCGCGGTCCTCTGCGGCGTCAGCTGCCCCAACCGGACGAGACCCGGTTGCGGCCCGCCGTGGGATGGCTCCTGACTGGCCTGCCGAACATGCAGCCGGGCCTCGTCGACCGCCTGGCCAAGCCCATCCGGCTGACGCTGACCGGGCCCGGCGGTGGCGGGTGGATGCTCGATCCGGGTCAGGGACAGATCACCGTGACACCGGCAACCGACGGTTCCCGGCCAGCTGCCACCGTGGAGTCGACGGCGCATGACTTCACGGCCTGGGCCACGACCCGAGTGTCCTGGCGCGACTGTGTGACCGTGACCGGCGACCACCAGGTGGCGGGCCCCTTCCTGGACGAGCTGAACCTTGTCTGAGAGCGAAGCCTGCGCACTGCGCCGACCGACCGATGACCACGTGCCCCGCATTCCGCTGTCGCCCAGGGGCGCCATGCTCCGGTTGCGCCATGGCCGTGGGCGCTGCACGCTGCCCCTATGGACCGCACCCCAGAAGCCAGCGGGCTGCCCATTTTGGTGACCGGCGCTGCGGGCAGCGTCGGCGCCGTCGGGCGATCCGTGGTCGAAGGCCTTCGGCGACGGGGCCTGCCCGTGCGGGCCATGGTGCGTCGCGATGACGAACGTGCGCAGGCGCTGCGCGCGACGGGCGCCGAGGTCGTTGTCGGAGACCTGACGCATGCGGGCGACGTCGCCGACGCCCTGGCCGGCTGCGGACGCATGTACTTCGGCATGGGCGTGTCGGCGCAGTACCTGGAGGCTGCCGTGACGGCAGCGGCCGTCGCGCGCGCGTACGGGCACCTGGAAGTGTTCGTCAACATGTCGCAGCTGACTGTTGCCCAGATGGACCTCACCAGCACCTCCGAATCGAATCAGCAGCGACAGCAGTGGCTGGTCGAGCAGGCTCTCGACTGGTCAGGCCTGCCCGTCGTCCAGATCAGGCCCACGGTGTTCATGGAGAACCCGCTCTTCCGCGTCGGCTTCTCCTCGATCGCCAAGGACGGCACCATCAGACTGCCCCTCGGCCAGGCGAAGACCTCACCGGTGGCGGCCGGCGACGTCGCCGCGGTCGTGGAGGAGATCCTGGCCGACCCGGCCGCGCACATCGGCCGGACCTACGAACTGACCGGCCCCCGCTCGGAGGACATCACCGCCATGGCCGCGGAGGTTTCCTCAGCCCTGGGCCGACCGGTCAGCTACACCGACGTCCCACTGCAGGAATGGATCGACAACGACCTCAGACCGATAGGGCTGCCGGACCATGTCTTCCAGCACATCTCCACCATGGCCCGCCTTCACGCGGAGAATCGTTACGACCGCGAGGCGGACGGTGTGGAGCAGGTCACCGGGAGGCCCCCGTCAGGGATAGCCGACTTCGTCCGTAAGAACGGCGACCTGTTCACCCGCTGAAACCATCTCTTTCGAAGCGTCGTCCAGCGTCCTACGTCGTGGGTTGGTCGCCGCAGGCACCGGCCACGGTCTGCGGGCCCCGCCGCCAACCGGCTTCGGGCACCAGATCAAGCTCCTACGCGGAAACCGCCGGAAAGGACCTGGTCATGAGTGACGGACTCCTCGACCTGGCAATCGCCACAACCGGCGGCCAAGAACTCTGGAACACCCTGCGTGGCCTAAGAATCGATATCTCCATCGGCGGCCCGATCTGGGCGATGAAGGGCTGGCCCCCGGACAGGACGTTCGACCAGATCCTGACACTGGACACGGTCAGGGAGCACATCGTGTTCAGCCCGTTCACCCGCCCCGACCGGCGGATGGTCTTCGACGCCGCCACCGACAGCGTCACCATGCAGACCCTCGACGGCGAACCGGTCGAGACCCTCACCCCCGCACGTGCACGCTTCAAAGGAATGCTGCGCAACACGCCCTGGGACGCCCTCCACCTTGGCTACTTCCTCGGCTACGCGTGCTGGAACTACTTCACAACGCCGTTCCTGTTCACCAATCCGGATGTGCGAGCCCATGAAATCGAACCGTGGCGCGAAGCCGGCCAGACCTGGCGACGCCTGCAGGTGCGCTTCCCACCCCGGATCGCCACGCACAACCCGGACCAGGTGTTCTACTTCGATACCTTCGGAATGCAACGCCGCATGGACTACATCACCGAAGTCAACGGCAGCACCCTCGTAGGCCACTACACCAGCCGCTACCAGACGTTCGACGGATTGCTCGTGGCCACGCGCCGCCGGGTCTTCCGCCGCAACCCCGACAACAGCGTCAACCTCAACCTGCCGTCCATCACCCTCGACATCCACGACGTCGAACAGGTTCGCTCCGGCGACGAACAGGCACAGCCATGACCACTCATGACGCCGTCATCGATCATCCCGCCCGGCGGCTCGTCGTGGCGCTCCCGCACCCATATGACGCCACCCGTGAGCACTACGAAACCCTCGTACCAGAGGTCGATCTCGCTCGCTTCTTCCAAATGGCCTCGTGGCAGGCCACGCTCGAGCTGGCGGAGATCAACGCCCCGCACGGCTTCATGCGCTACTACCGCAGTGACATCACCGCCGTCATGGCCGGGTCGCCGTCCGTGTGGAAGGCCACGCAGTACCTGATGGGCAACCACACCATCGCCGAACGCATGTTCTGCCGGGACCCGTCAGTCATGCTGCACGCACCACTGCGGACCCTGCTCTACGCCGACCCGGACGGCGACACCAAACTCGCCGTCGACCAGCCCGGTCTGCTGTTCGCCAGCTACGACAACCCGCAGATCGCCGACGTCGGCCGCGAACTGGACATGCTGCTCGCCCAACTGATCACCCTGCTCGGCGGCGACCCACCCCCGCAGCTCGCGGCCAAAGGCTCTTGAACCGCGGCACTCGACCCCTCGCCCAGCGCGCAGCCACAGCGCCCGCGATCGCCTGGCGCTTGCTCGCCCATCTGAGCTTCGGCTTGCCGACGTTGCCGCCCTTGGCCTCGATGTGCCAGTACAGCCGCAAGACCCTGGCCCACTTCGCCGACCACCACGCCGGCCGCCCGCCCGCTGCTGCCGAGCACGCCCACCCGGCCCTGTTCCCCACCCGCATCCTCAACCCCGACGGCCACCGGGCACTGTCCTGCACCTGGTTCCACACCGGCTTCCGCAACTGGATCGCCGACCTCGACCTCGGCGGTCACTACGTCGCCCACCAGATCGCTGTCGAGCCCGTTGGCTAGGCTGGCCGGCATGACTGACCTCAGACGCCTCGCCTGGCCGCCTGCCCCGATAGATACGGAGCGGCTGGTACTCCGCGAGTCCGAGGCGCGGGACCGTGCGGGGGTCATCGAGCTGAACGCCTCGCCAGAGGTGGGTACCTACCTCGGTGGCCCTCGACCGCGTGATGAGCTCGAGCGCGCGGTGCCCGAGGTACCCGGGCGGCGCCCTGGCTTCTTCGTGGTCGAGCTCGATGGGGCGATGATCGGCACGATCCAGCTCGACCCGCGCGACCCGGAGCGTCCGGGGTACCGTCGTCCGGAGGCCGGGGGGACCGAGCTCGGCTACCTGTTCCTGCCGGAGGCGTGGGGATACGGGTACGCCACCGAGGCGTGCACAGCGGCACTCGACTGGTTCGCCGGCGCGCTTCCCGGCGAGCCGGTGGTGCTCTGCACACAGACCGCCAACGTCCGCTCGATGCATCTCGCGGCGAAGCTGGGGTTCACCGAGGTGGAGCGGTACGAGGAGTGGGGCGCCGAGCAGTGGTTCGGCGTGCGGTCTTCGGTCACGCCGCCCGCTTGAGCTCGTGCCCGGCAACACGTCGGATCTACGAGGCCGCCGAGCGGTCGTCGGCCTCGGCGCGGACAACAATCGAGTACGCCGGAGCTGAGCGAGGGCGACAGGTGACTTGGGCTACTGCTCAAGCGGTGGCTCGAGGAAGGCTCTGACGGCGTCGGCGTAGCGCATCGCGGCGCGCTCGCTGATGCCGAAGACGACGGCCAGGTGGAGGGCGTAGGGTCCGTGGGTGGGGGCCTCTTCCCACTGCCGGTCCTGGCGACATGCGTGGCTGGGTTCTTCCGTACGTGAGGGCGTTCAGCGGCGGCGTGCGGGCAGACGTGCTGGGTTAGCTGGGCGACGGCGTGGCTATCGGCTCGGCACCGCGTTCGCGGGGCTCAGCGCTGGCGCAGTACGGGAGACTGAACGTCACCCACCGGCTTCGACGGTTGTGACGTGGTAGCGCGCGTCGGGCCTGCGAGGACCGTGCGTGTCTCATCGAGTGCCTGCTGGGCGCTGCGCAGATGGATGCGCAGGTTGCTGCCGCACAGCGCCGCAACGCTCAGGCGGACCGTCACCTGCCCGGGTATCGGCTCGGGTTCGGGGCGTCGGGGACATTCTCGAACGTTTGGGGCTCGCAGGCGTAGAGCGTGTACGACGGGTCCTTTCGCGGAGAGTGGGAGCCGCGAACCCGGCCGGTAATCCTGGCCGGGTTACGGCGCGTCGGGGTGGAGCAGGGCGGACACTCGAGCGGCCAGAGCGTCGATGTCCACCTGGTCGAAGCGGGTGGTGTCCACGGTCAGTACCGGCCCTGGCAGGTCCAGGGGCTCGTTCGGCAAGGGCACCCGTACAGCCAGACGCGGTGGCGGTTCAGCTGATCGGCGGGGCCTTGCGGCCCCGGCTCGCCGTACGGCGACGGGAACGGCGGCCCAGCGCCTGGCGTTGAGACGGGCATGGTGATGATGTCGAGCCTCTTAGTGATGGCCGTGCTGGTGATGGTGCCGTTCCTGCTGGCCTCAGCCCGCTACGCCGTCGTCCGTACTGGCCGGCCCGGCTGGTTGCGACGTGTCCTCGCGGCCCGCACGCCTCGTCATGGGCTGGGCGTGGGGGCCTCGGTCGCCGATGAGCTGCACGCATTCCTCAACTCGGCGAAGCGCGTGGAGATCGAGCACCGGGTGGAGGAACAGGTCCTGAAGGACGATGCGCTGGACGGCGCGCCGCCCCGCATGGGGGTGGACCTGGACGCCGGGACGGCGGTGGTCAGGCGGAAGCCGGAATCCTGAGCCCGGACCGGACGGGGCCGCCCCTTCTCGAACTACTGGACGTCCAAGTAGTCGTGACCAGCACGGTGTCCGGAGCCCTCCGCAACGCAGGTTGCCGCTTCGGGACCTGGTTCGACGACCATGAGCGCCTGGTGCCGCCGGTACTCACTGACGAGCAGTGGGCGTGTGTAGAGGACCTCTTCCCAAGGCCCGAAAAGCGGTCCAGGATTGTCCCCCCGCGACTCGCGTTCGAGGCGTCGTTGGGCAAGGTTCGGCACGGCCTGATGTGGAAGGATCTCCCGGAGCACGTCACCCAAGGGCAGCGCCCCCAGGGCCTCTGCCAGCGTGCGCCTGAGTACCTGAAGACCGGAGTTTGGGAGAGGGCGGTATGCGCGCTGGGCGACTACGACGGCACCCCGGTTCCTCCTTTGTACGGGCTGCGACCACTGCCCCTTCTGCTTCTCCGGACAGAAGGAGATGGCCGCGGTGACTTCTCGAAGATCCCCAACGGCATGCCAGGCGTGGAGAACCGGATGGACCTCCTCCATCAGGCGGTCCTGGACGGTCACATCTCGCGCTGCCGCTGGATCGAGATCGCCTGCGCCTCCCCGGCCCGGATGTTCGGCCTCTACCCGAAGAAGGGCACCATCGCCCCCGGTGCCGACGCCGACGTGGTCATCTACGACCCCGCGGCCGAACAGACCATCTCCGCCGAGACCCATCACATGAACGTCGACTGCTCGGCGTACGAAGGAAAGCACATCACCGGTCAGGTCGAAACGGTCCTCTCGCGCGGTGAAGTCGTCATCGACGGAAGGAAGTTCACCGGTCGGCCCGGCCACGGAACGTACACCCCGCGCGCCACCTGTCAGTACCTGGACTAGGAGCAACCGTCATGGACTTCGGACTCGTCCTCCAGACCGACCCGCCCGCCTCGGCCGTCGTCGGCCTGATGCGCCGCGCCGAGCGCAACGGCTTCCGCTACGGCTGGACCTTCGACTCGGCGGTGCTCTGGCAGGAGCCGTTCGTCATCTACAGCCAGATCCTCGAACACACCGAACACCTCGTCGTCGGCCCCATGGTCACCAACCCGGGTACCCGCACCTGGGAGGTCACCGCCTCCACCTTCGCCACACTCAACGACATGTTCGGCAATCGCACCGTCTGCGGCATCGGGCGTGGCGACTCGGCGATGCGCGTCGCCGGACGCAAGCCCAACACCCTGACCCGTCTCGGCGAGGCCATCGACGTCATCCGCGACCTCGCCGAGGGACGGGAGGCAACCGTCGACGGGCAGCTGGTCCAGATCCCCTGGGTGAAGGACGGCAGACTGCCCGTCTGGATGGGCGCGTACGGCCCGAAGGCGCTCGCCCTCGCCGGACAGAAGGCCGACGGCTTCATCCTCCAGCTCGCCGACCCGTTCCTCACGGAGTGGATGATCAAGGCGGTACGGGACGCGGCGGCACAGGCGGGCCGAGACCCGGACTCCGTGACCATCTGCGTCGCCGCCCCCGCCTATGTGAGCGACGACCTCGACCACGCCCGCGAGCAGTGCCGCTGGTTCGGCGGTATGGTCGGCAACCACGTCGCGGACCTGGTCTCCCGGTACGGCGAGCACTCCGGACTTGTCCCCGAGGCCCTGACCGCCTACATCGCCGGCCGGTCCGGCTACGACTACAGCCACCACGGCCGCGCCGGAAACCCCGACACGGCCTTCGTACCGGACGAGATCGTCGACCGTTTCTGCCTGCTGGGCCCCGCCGAGGCACACATCGAGAAGCTCCAAGCCCTGCGCGATCTGGGCGTCGACCAGTTCGCCGTCTACAACATGCACGATGCACGCGAGGCGACGATCGACGCCTACGGCTCCGAGATCATCCCCGCCCTGTCCACCTGACCTGTCCGCCCCACGGTTGTACGCACCCCCGTCCCACGGTTGTACGCACGCACCGCGCCCTGCCCCGCACGGCACCGCTCCCGAGCGAAGGGTCCAGCCGCCATGACATCGACCGTCCCACCCACCCCACCCATCCCACCGCTTCCACCGCAGGACCGGATACCCGGCCCGGCGGGCCGCGTCGAACTCGCCCCCGGTGCCGTCCCCACCGACAACCGGTTCGTCAACGAGGACCTGCTGCCCGTTCCGCTGGATCGGCGCCGCTGGACGACGTACAACTTCGCCGCGCTCTGGGTCGGCATGGCCCACAACATCCCGTCCTGGCTGCTCGCCTCCGGCCTGGTGGCCCTCGGCATGGACTGGAAGCAGGCCGTCCTCACCATCGCGCTCGCCAACCTGATCGTGCTCGGCCCGATGCTGCTCACCGGGCACGCCGGACCCAAGTACGGCATCCCCTTCCCCGTTCTGGCCCGCGCCTCCTTCGGTCTGCGTGGCGCCAACCTGCCCGCGCTGATCCGGGCCGCGGTGGCCTGTGCCTGGTTCGGTATCCAGACCTGGATCGGTGGCGTCGGCATCTTCACCCTGCTCGGGAAGATCTTCGGTGGCTGGGCGAAGGCGTCCGAGATCGGCGGGCAGCCGTGGACGCTCTGGCTCTGCTTCATTCTCTTCTGGGCGCTCGAACTCGCCATCATCTACCGGGGGATGGACACCCTGCGACGGTTCGAGAACTGGGCCGCCCCGTTCGTCATCATCGGTGCCGTGGTGCTTCTGGTCTGGGTCGCCGTCAAGGCCGGCGGCTTCGGCCCGCTGCTCGACCAGCCCTCCAAGCTCGGCTGGGGCAAGGAGTTCTGGCCGGTCTTCTTCCCGTCCCTGATGGGAATGATCGCCTTCTGGGCCACGCTCTCCCTGAACATCCCCGACTTCACCCGCTTCGGGGCCGGCCAACGCGCCCAGATCTGGGGCCAGTCGCTCGGCCTGCCGACCACGATGACGCTCTTCGCCCTGCTCTCGGTTCTGGTCACCTCCGGCTCACAGGCCGTGTACGGGGAGGCGATCTGGGATCCGGTCCAGCTCGTCGCCAGGACCGACAACGTCTTCGGTCTGCTCTACGCCCTGGTCACCGTGCTCGTGGCGACGGTCTCCGTGAACATCGCGGCGAACGTCGTGTCACCCGCGTACGACTTGGCGAACCTCGCACCCAAACTCATCAAGTTCCGTACGGGCGCCCTGATCACGGGCGTCGTCGGCGTTCTCATCATGCCGTGGAAACTCACCGGGACCCCCGAGCTGTACATCTTCACCTGGCTCGGTCTGGTCGGCGGACTGCTCGGTACGGTCGCGGGCATTCTGATCGCCGACTACTGGATCGTCCGCCGCACCGTGCTCGACCTCGCGGACCTGTACCGTCCCGGCGGCCGCTACTGGTACGCGAACGGCTGGAACTGGCGGGCGGTCGCCGCGTTCGCAGTCGGCGGCATCCTGGCGATCGGCGGCTCCCACTCCGCTCCCGGCACGGGCCCGTTTCCGGCCGACGGCCTGATCCCGTTCCTCAAGCCGCTCGCGGACTACGGCTGGGCGGTCGGGCTGGCCTCGTCGCTGGTGCTGTACGTGGTGCTCAGCGGTCGGTCCGAGGTCACACCGGCGACATCGGGCGGCTCAGCAGCGCGCTGATGTCGTACGTCTGATCCGGTGGCGGTGTGGCCGTGGGTACCGGCTTGTCGAAAGCCGAGAAGCCCAGGACCGCGCTCGCCCCACCACCCTGCACCGTGATCCTCAGCGGGTACGGCTTGCCCGTGGCCGCGACGTACGTCGTCATCGTCCTGCCGTCCCTGAGCCTGGTCAGCGGTACCACCGAAGCCCCGCCGAGCGTGGTCTTCCTGCCCTTGTTCAGCGTCCCGCGGTCGTTGTCCGCGTGGTCGCCGACCAGCTTCTGGAAGGTGTCCAGATCGCAGCCGTTCACCAGGTCGCGCAGTCTCGGGTCGTCGGCCGAGCCCTTCATGTACCGCCCGTTGAGGATTGCGGCGAAGGCCGAGCCGACGCCGGGAACCTGGCTCTTCCAGAAGTTCGCATCCGGCTTGACCCAGACGTTGTCACCGCGCTTCACGATCCGGGCCGACCCCTGATCGTTGCCGAGGTTCACCGAACCGTTGCAGTTGCCGTCCCGGTCCAGGGTGAGATCCAGGGTCGGCGCCGGGCTGCCGCTGTCGTAGTGGCCGCGCGCGCTGAGGTGCAGGGAATGGACGCTCAGCAGCGCGTCACGTGACCGGTCGGCGATCTGCTGGGCGGGGAGCGTGTCGATGTCGTTGTCCGCCCGTGCCACACCACCGCCGATGACGCTGCCGCTGGTGAGTCCCAGTACGAGGACCGCTGCCCAGGCGGCCCGGCGTGTGCCGATGAGTTGGCCGGTCACGGCGCCTCCCTCGAAGGGCCCGTCGGGCCTGTTCAGGTGTGCGATCCGATCCTCTTGAGCGTACGTCGGAGCGGGGCGGGTCGCGCGACGGAGGGGAGCCACCGGACCGGCCAACGGCCCTGGTGGGCGGCCCTGCCCTCAGCGCTGCCGGGCGCTCCGCTCCAGCAGTTGTGGAAGCGCACCCGCCAACCGCTCCCGCAGCCGGCCCGGATCGCTGTCCACCCACGGATGGACGGCGTGGAACGCGGCCCGGTCCACCATCCGGTCCAGCACCGTTCGGGCGTGAATCCCTCCGCGTGCGGGCCGAGCACGGTGCGCAGCAGGCGGGGCGACAGCCGGGTCGATGGGTGTTCTGCGAGCAGCACCGCGTCGTACAGGTTTTTGGCCGCCGGCCGGCCCTCGGCCTCCTGGTCCTCGGCGAGCCACAGCAGCTTCCACGCGAGCGAGAGGCCCGGACTCGCGGTACGGACCGGTGTGGGCGGTCCGCCGTCGCCGCGCGGGCAGGCGGTCCATACCGGGGCCCGGGGCAACCGCTCGTCCTGGGCGAAGTCCATCCGCGGGTCGCCGGCGGCAGCCCGTCGGCCTGCCAGGGGACGACGACGCGCGTGCCGGGCGTCTCGTACTCGCGGTACAACCACACGCCGTCCGAGGTCACCGTGTACGGATCGATCGTTCAGGCCGTTGCGTTCCGTCCAGCGCTCCAGACGGCACTCTCGTACGCCTCGCCGCCGCCCGTACCGGGGCGTGGGTCGAGTCGCACTGTCAGATGCGTTTCGAACTCTCCGTCGAACTCCGCTTCCACACGTCCCCCAGCAGTACTTTTGCCGTCCACTCCCGTCAGTGAACGCAGCAAGCGGCACTGAACAGCCTCCGGCCGCTCTCCGCCGAACGGTTGAGCGGACCGCCCACTACTCGTTACCCTCCGGTAAGTTCGTTCGGGCGTACAGGTGCGGGCGCGCGCGCCTGCCGATACGAGGAAGGCAGGCAGCCCATGTCCTCAGCGGAAGCCGTCGAAACGACCGAACCGGCCGGCCCGACCGGACTGGCCGACAGCGCGCTGGAGCTGGCCGAAGGCCGTACCACCTCGACCGAGCAGGTGTCCGCCGCCCTGAGCCGTATCGAAGCGAGCCAGGGCACCCTCAACGCGTTCAGGCACCTGCGCGCCGAGGCCGCACTCGCCGAGGCCGCCGAGGCCGACCGCCGACTCGCCGCGGGGGAGCGGCTGCCGCTGCTCGGGGTTCCGGTCGCCGTCAAGGACGACACCGATGTCGTCGGGATGCCGACCTACTTCGGCTGCGACGGCGATCTGCCCGCCGCCACCGCCGACAGCGAGGCCGTACGCAGACTGCGGGCGGCCGGGGCCGTGATCGTCGGGAAGACCAATTCCTGCGAGCTGGGCCAGTGGCCGTTCACCGAGGGCCCGGCCTTCGGCGCCACCCGCAATCCCTGGAACACCGGACACACCCCCGGCGGCTCGTCCGGCGGTTCGGCGGCGGCCGTCGCGGCGGGGCTCGTACCCGCCGCGCTCGGCTCGGACGGCGCGGGGTCCGTCCGTATCCCCGCAGCCTGGACCCATCTTGTCGGCATCAAACCGCAGCGCGGCCGGATCTCCGTCCACCCGCACGGCGACGCCTTTCAGGGCCTGACCGTCAACGGCCCCCTGGCCAGGACCGTCGCCGACGCCGCCCTGCTGCTCGACGCGGTCGCCGGAGCCCACCCCGACGACCCGCACCGCCCGCCCCCCGTCGAGGCATCGGCCGCAGCCCGCCGCGACCCGGGCAGACTGCGCATCGCCGTCGCCTGGCGCCCCCCGCTCACCCTCACCGGCTCCACGCCCCACCCCGATGTGCGCAGGGCCGTCACCGCACTGGCCGAGGCCCTCGCCCGCCTCGGCCACGACGTCGAGGAGGCCAGGCCCCGCTACGGACTGATCGGCCTCGGCTTCGTCCCCCGCGCCACCGCCGGGATCGCCGAACTCGCCGCCCGCCACCCCGACCCCGCGCTCCTCGACCCGCGCACCCGCAGCGCCCTGCGCACCGGCACCCGGCTGGGAGGCCGGGTGGTGCGCGCGGCCAGGGAGCGGGAGGTGCGCCAGCACCGCAGGATCGGAGCGTTCTTCCACACGTCCCGGGCCGGCGCCGGGTACGACGTACTGCTCACCCCGACGACTGCCCTGCCACCGCCCCCGATCGGCAGGTTCGACGGGCTGAGCGCCTGGCGCACCGATGTGATGATGGCCGAGGCCTGCCCGTACGCCTGGCCCTGGAACGTACTGGGCTGGCCCGGCATCAACGTACCGGCCGGATTCACCTTCGACGGGCTGCCCGTAGGCGCCCAGCTGCTGGGCCCCTCCCGCAGTGAGGAACGGCTGATCTCCCTCGCCGCCCAGTTGGAGGCCGACCGTCGCTGGTACGAGCACCGGCCCCCCGCCCCTCCCACCTCGGTCAGACCGGGCGGCGGGCGCTGACCACCCACACCCCCGCCCGCATCAGCACGCCCTCCGGGGTCTCGTGCGGCAGCAGCACCTCCGTCATCGAGGCCCGGGTGGCATCGGAGACGGTGAGCCCCGGCGTCCGGGAGACGAAGAACTCCACCGCGTCCGCCGCATCCCGGCCCCAGCAGGTGGCCGCGGTCACGCCGACCGCGACGATCTCCGTGAACCCGGCCGCCCCCAGGACCTTGTGGAGACGCTCCGGCTCCGACAGGGAGGCCATCGCCGTCGCCACCGCGTTCTCCGACGCGTGGTCCCGCCCCAGCAGCGAGGCCAGCAGGCCCAGCGCCTTGCCTTCCCCGCCGTCGGCATGCGGGGGCTGCGGGCAGATGAAGGCGAGCCTGCCGCCGGGCCGCAGCGCACCGGCGATGTGGGTGAACGCGGCGATGTGGTCGGCGAAGAACATCACACCGCCCCTGCTGATCGCCACGTCATAGCCGCCCGGCTCCAGCGGATGAACCTGCGCATCGCCCAACTCGTATGAAATGAAGGGGAATTGATCTGCGGGAGTGAGGGAACGAGCCCGTTCCAGGAGCGGCTTTGAGATGTCCACGCCGGTGACCCGCCCCTGCGGGGCGCGCCGCGCGGCCATCCGGGTCGTGAGGCCGCTGCCGCAGCCGATGTCGAGGACCCGTTCGGCGGAACCGATCGCCGCCACGTCGAACAGCGGCGCGTCGAATCCGGCCAGCATGGCGTTGTAACGCTCCGGATGGTCGGCCCAGTGCAGGCCGAGCGGCCCGTTCCAGGCGTCGGCGACAGTCATGCGTGCTCCTTCATGGCGGTGGTGAGGGTGGCCTCGATGCGTTCGACTGCGCAGAACGCACCGAAGGCGATCAGATGGACCAGGCAGTGATCGGTGTGCGGCGGTACGAGCCAGGCGGCCACGTCGTCGTCGGTGATCCGGTACGGCGCGCGGGCCGCGAGCAGTGCAAGCCGGGCGCCCGGCAGCTCGTCCCGGCCCGGCAACTGTGCGCCGTGCAGCGGCAGGGGAGTGACGCCGTCCCAGGCCGCCACCGATTCCCGTACGACAGTCAGCTCCTCGTCGCTCAGCAGCCCCGCGCCGAGATGCGCCGCCGTACGCAGCGCGCCGAATGCCGTGCCGATCGCCGTGCCCGCCGCCCAGTACGGTGGCTCGCCCTCCGTTTCGAGCAGCGCCAGGCTCTCCCCGGACATCAGCTCACGGCGCACGGTGCCGGCCAGGGAGCGGCCCGCCACGGTCCGTACGAGGCGGTACTTCTGGGCGCCTCCCGGCAGCATGTCCTCGGTCAGCAGCGACGACACGATCCGGTTGATGAAATGGAAGGCGAGCCCCGTCCCGATGTACTCCGCGGCCTGCTCGGCCGGGAACGGCTGCGCGGTGCTCATGTCCTTGCCCCAGGCGAGCAGTTGGCGGTGTACAGGGGCCTTCGGCTGCTCGCCGCGCACGATCGTCTCGGCCAGCCGGTGGTCGCCGGTGGCATGCAGCAGCACGGTGTGCGCGACCACGCAGAACGGGCAGCGGTTGACGAGCGACACCCCGGCAGCCACCACCTCCTTGTCCGTGCGCGGCGCCTGCCCGGCCAGCAGGGACTCCCGCATGACGGCCCAGGCACCGGCCAGCAACGGTGGCGCGGCGGACAGGACGACAAAGGTCGAGGCACGTTCGATGCCGAAATCGGTGCCCAGTCGGGCGTACACATCGGCGACCGTGCCGGTCGCCGACTTCGGCGGTACGGGTGAGGTGTAACGGAAAGGTCCGGTCATGGCAACGATGCTCGCCCGCCGACCCGCTCCCGGTCGTCGTACACCCGAAGGCGGTTGCCGCTGATCCCGCGTGATTCAGTGCCACCGCGACTACTTCCCCGGGAGTAGTCGTGTCCCCGTCCCTGCGGCTGATGCCGCCGCAGCCGTACGGAGGTTAGGGTGCCGCACATGCGGGGGGAAACGAAGGACATCGACCGGCGAACTCGCCTGCTGGACACAGCACTTGCCGTTGTCGTCACAGCGGCGGTCACCGCCGCGGCACTCGTCGCCTCGGCGCCCGGCGCCCTCGACCTGCTGCTCATCGCGGCCGGCGCACTCGCACTGGCCGGGCACCGCAGCGCCCCGCGCGCGGTCCTCGCCGTCACCACGCTCTGCATGCTCGGGTACGTGATTCACGCCCACCCGGGAAGCTGGGCGGCGTTCCCCGTGCTTGCCGCCGTGCACGCGGCCGCCCGCAACGGACACCGCGCCTGGGGCGTTGCCGCGGGCGCCCTCTTCCTCACCGGCTACTCCACGGTCCTCGCCGTCACCGCACCGGCCACCCAGGACACCGTCGAACGTACCCTTCTGCTGCTCGGCTGGTTCCTCTGCGCAGGCGTCACCGGACTCATCGACAAGAACTGGCAGGCGTATCTGCGCCAGACCGAACAGCGCGCCCTGGACGCCGAACGCAGCCGGGACGAGACCGCGCTGCGCCGGGCGGGGGAGGAGCGGCTGCGGATCGCCCGCGAGCTGCACGACTCGCTCACCCACTCCATCTCGATCGTCAAGCTCCAGGCAGGAGTCGCCGTGCACCTCGCCCGCAAACGGGGCACCGAGGTGGAACCCGCACTGCTCGCCATCCAGGAGGCGAGCGGCGAGGCGATGCGTGAGCTGCGGGCAACGCTGGAAGTACTCCGGACCGACGTCGTGGAGCCCGGCACCGGGCTCGACCGCATCGACGAGCTGGCCGAGCGGGCCCGTACCGCGGGCATCGCGCTCGCCGTCACGGTCAGCGGCGACGAACGGCCCCTGCCCCCGGCCGTCGACCGGGCCGCGTACCGCATCGTGCAGGAGGCCCTCACCAATGTCGCCCGGCACGCCGACCGTGCCAGGACGACCGTCCGCCTCACCTACACCGAACGGGCCCTGACCGTGCACGTCGACGACCAGGGCCCCTGCGTCGCCGGTGGCACCGTCACCGCGGGCACCGGCCTCACCGGCATGCGGGAACGCGTCACCGCACTCGGCGGCACTCTCGACGCCGCACCCCGCCCGGCCGGCGGCTTCTCCGTACGCGCGGAGCTCCCCCTGCGCACCGCCGGAACCGTCGGATGACCGACGAAGACGCCCCGGCGATCCGAGTGCTGATCGTCGACGACCAGGCGTTGATGCGGGCCGGATTCCGGGCGCTGCTCGAAGCGGAGGACGGCATCGAGGTGATCGGCGAGGCCGCCGACGGCCGCCACGGCCTGGAACTCGCCCGGCTGCACACTCCGGACGTCGCCCTCGTCGATGTACAGATGCCGGTGATGGGAGGCATCGAGGCCACCCACGAGATCGCCGCAGACCCGCTGCTGGCGGGCGTCCATGTCGTGATCCTCACCAATTACGGCCTCGACGAGTACGTCTTCGACGCCCTGCGCGCCGGAGCCGCCGGTTTTCTCCTGAAGGACACCGAGCCCGCCGAACTCCTGAGGGCCATCCGCGTCGCGGCCGGCGGTGACGCACTGCTCTCGCCCGCCGTCACCCGTCGGCTGATCGGCGAATTCGTCGCCAGACCACCTGACCGGAGCACTGCGCCCGGCTTCGAGACCCTCACCCGCCGGGAGCGCGAAGTCAGCGCGCTCGCCGCTCGCGGTCTCACCAACGAGGAGATCGCCGCACACATGGTGATCAGCCCGTTCACCGCGAAGACCCACATCAGCCGCGCCATGACGAAGCTGGGCGCCCGCGACCGGGCGCAGCTCGTCGTCTTCGCCTACGAATCGGGCCTCGTCGCACCCCGGGAGCCCCGCTCCTGAAGGCGGCGCGACAGCAGCCTCGCCCGCCCGGTCCATGACGGCGGACATTCGCACCGGAGCGCCGTAGGCGGGATCATGGACTGGAACGGAGCGGATGGGTGGTGACCAGTATGGCGTCGGAAGGCCCGCCGTCGGCGCCCCAAGCCGAACCGTCGCGGCCCAGGACCCCCCAGCACTCCTTCGGCACGGCAAATGACGCGACCGCGGTGATCGCCGCTGCCGGAACGGTCATCGGCTGGACGCACAGCGCACAGGACCTGCTGGGATACCGCGCCGCCGAGGTGGTCGGGCGGTCCGCCGGCTTCCTCCTCGCGATGCCCGAGGACCCGGTAAGAGTGGCGAGGATCGCCGAGCGGTGCCGTGCGGGCGTGGGCTGGAGCGGCCGCGCCGATGTGCGCCGGAGCGACGGCCGGCAGATCGAAGTGGATCTGCGGGTCTCGGCCTCGTTCCACCTGGACGGCCGGGAGTGTTTCCTGGTCTCCGGACGTGAACGGAAGCCGGAGTGGACGGTCGGGCAGTCCGTGCTGGATGCCTTCCTGACCAGCGCGCCGATCGGCATGGCGGTGATGAGCCCGCAACTGCGCTACGTCTGGATGAACGAAACCCTGGAACGCATCGGCGGCGTCCCGCGTGAGCAGCGCGTGGGCCGCCGGATGAGTGAAGTGCTCCCGGGACTGGAGACCGACGCCATAGAGCCCCTCATGCGCCGTGTGCTGGACACCGGGGTACCCGTCATCGACTTCGAGTACCGGGGCTGGAGCTGGGCAGATCCGCACCGTGAGCGCGCCTACTCCACGTCGTTCTTCCCTCTGACCGACGGCGACGGTACCGTCACCGGCATCTGCTACATGGTCCTGGACGTCACCGACCGGTGGAAGGCCCAGCAGCGCCTGGCCCTGGTCAACGACGCCGGAGCCAGCATCGGCTCCACCCTGGACGTGATGCGCACGGCTCAGGAGCTGGCCGACTTCGCGGTGCCGCGGTTCGCCGACTTCGTCACCGTCGACCTGCTGGAGCCGGTTGCCAGCCCCGAGGAGACCGGTCCGTGGTCCTCCGGCACGGGGCTGTCCGGCCTGAGGCTTTCCGGTACGGGAGCCGCCCATCCCGGTGCGCGTGCCGAGCCGGCCCGGCCGAGGATGCGCCGCGCCGGGATGAGTTCGGTGCGGGAGGGCTGCCCGGAGGCGGTCTGCCGGGTCGGGGACCCGGTGGATTTCGTGCCCCCGCCCCACGACATCCGCTTCCTCATCGACGGTGAACCCATCCTGATCCCGGTCCTCGACTCCGTCAGACATCTGTGGGCGGTCGAACAACCCGCCAGGGCGGCGCGCATGCGCGAGTACGGTTTCCACTCCCTCATCGCCGTACCCATGCGGGCCCGGGACACGGTGCTCGGCCTGACCACCTTCGTACGATCGGTGAATCCGGTCCCTTTCGAACCGGACGACGTGCTGTCGGCCCGCGATCTGGTGGCACGGGCGGCGGTGTGCGTGGACAACGCCCGCCGCTACACCCGAGAGCACGCTGCGGCGCTGACACTGCAGCGCAGTCTGCTCCCGCACACGCTGCCCGGAGGGATGGCTCTGGACGTGGCCTCCGCGTATCTCCCGGCGGACGCCAAGGACGGTGTCGGGGGCGACTGGTTCGATGTGATCCCGCTGTCCGGCGCCCGGGTCGCCCTGGTCGTCGGCGATGTCGTCGGCCACGGCATCAGCGCCGCCGCGACCATGGGCAGGCTCCGCACCGCGGTGCACACCCTCGCCGACATGGACCTTCCCCCCGATGAACTGCTGGCCCACCTCGACGACCTCGTACTCCGCCTGAGCGACGAGGAGCCCGAGGGCGAGTCGAGCGGCACGACCGTGCTGGGCGCCACCTGCCTGTACGCCGTCTACGACCCGGTCACCCAGCTCTGCACGATGGCGCGCGCCGGCCACCCGCCCCCCGTCGTCATCTCCCCGGACGGGCGCGTCAACTTCCCCGAACTGCCCGCAGGCCCGCCGCTCGGCCTGGGCGGGCTGCCCTTCGAGACAGCGGAGATCGAGCTGCCGGAAGGCAGCCTGATCGCCCTCTACACCAACGGTCTCATCGAAGGCAGGGACCGGGACGCCGACCTCGGGATGTCCCGCCTCGGCGCTGCCCTGGCGCAGCACGGACTTCCGCTCGACACACTGTGCGCGACGGTCGTGGAGCAGTTGCTTCCCGGGCCGCAGCCCGACGACGTCGCCCTGCTGCTCGCCCGCACCCACGAATTGAGCGCCGACCACGTCGTCTCATGGGAGGTACCCGCCGACCCGGCAGCCGTCGCGGGCGTCCGGGCCCGGACGGCCCGACTGCTGAGGACCTGGGGCCTGGAGGAGCTGCAGATGACGACCGAGCTGATCGTCAGCGAGCTGGTCACCAACGCGCTGCGCCATGCCACCGGCCCGATCCGGCTGCGGCTGCTGCGCCAGTCCGTCCTGATCTGCGAGGTCTCCGACGCCAGCAGCACATCACCCCGGCTGCGCCACGCCAGGACCACGGACGAGGGCGGTCGCGGCCTCTTCCTCGTAGCCCAGCTCACCCGCCGCTGGGGTACCCGCTACACACCCGAAGGCAAGATCATCTGGACCGAGCAGGAACTGCCGGCGACGGGAACGTAGGGACGTTCCGGGGAAGCCGTTCACGGCACCGGCTCTGCGGCACCGGCACTACGGCACCCGAGCGGTCCACTCCTCGGTGCCGAACTTCGTACGTACGAGCTCCTCGGCCTGCGCCATCTCCTCGTCCGTCACCTTGCCCTGGGTGAGGCCGTGCCGGTTACGGAAGGAGGCGATCATCCGCTCGATGACGGCCTCGCGCGCCAGTCCGGTCTGGCGGCGCAGCGGGTCGACACGCTTCTTCGCACTCTTGGTGCCCTTGTCGGAAAGCTTCTCCTTGCCGATCCGGAGCACCTCCAGCATCTTGTCGGCGTCGATGTCGTACGACATGGTCACGTGGTGCAGAACGGCCCCCTCCCCGCCGGCCACACGCTTCTGCGCCGCGCCCGCGATCTTCCCGGCGTCCGTGGCGATGTCGTTGAGCGGCTGGTACCAGGCCTTGATGCCCATGTCGCCGAGCGCCTCGAGCACCCAGTCGTCCAGATAGGCGTAACTGTCGGCGAACGAGAGGCCGGAGACGAGGGCGTCCGGGACGGAGAGCGAGTACGTGATGGTGTTGCCGGGCTCCACGAACATGGCCCCACCACCGGATACGCGGCGGACGACCGTGATGCCGTGGCGTTCGGCGCCTGCCGGGTCGACCTCGTTGCGCAAGGACTGGAAGCTGCCGATGATCACGGCGGGCGCGGCCCACTCCCACACCCGGAGCGTCGGCGGACGCCGGCCCGCGGCGACCTCGGCGGTGATGACCTCGTCGAGGGCCATGTGGAGTGCGGGGGACTGCGGGGCCTCGTGGATGAGCTGCCAGTCGTAGTCGCTCCACTCGGTGGCGTGCGCGAGGGCCCGGCGTACGGCGACGGCGACGCCCTCGGAGGTGAGGCCGAGCATCACGGTCGAGGCGGGGAGCGCCGCGTCGATCCGGGTGGCGAGAGTGGCGGTGTCGGTGTCGGCAGGGGCGCCCTCCAGTGCGGCGTCGATCGCGAGGATCGCCTCGTCCGGCTCCAGGAAGAAGTCCCCGGCCACCCGCACGTTGCGCAGTACCCCGCCCTCGACATCGAGATCCACCACGACGAGCTTGCCGCCCGGGACCTTGTACTCACCGTGCACAGCCATGCCTCCAGTCTCGCCCGACTCTCATCGTCACGAATCGGCTCCGATCAAGGACAACTCCGCCGCCGTACGGTTTAATCCGCACATTCGCAGTGACGGACGTGCTGTCCGGGATCACGCCGCCTGGTGTACGGACGTGGTCCCGATGGTGCATCACGTGGAGCGCATGGCAATTCCTGTGCCTGTCGCACAGCCCCCGCGACCTGCGGTTCCGGGTCGTGAGCATCCTGTCGCCGCCCGGGGGCACCAGCCTGAGAGCAGGGTGTGCGTACCGTAGTAGTTGCCGTGGACGTCGACCTGCGCAAACTGCGCTACTTCATGGCCGTGGCCGAGGAGTTGCACTTCGGCCGGGCCGCCGAGCGGCTGCATGTCACGCAACCCGTGCTCTCCCGGCAGATCCGCACCCCGCTGCTGTCGGAGTTCGCCGGCATCGCCGCCGCCCAGCGGTGATGCCCTGAGGACATCACCGCTGACGGAAGAGGTCTTGGACGCCGTACGGGGCACGGCGCGAGGGTGGACGAGCGGCGGATATCCCGACGCCATCCGAAAGGACACCGAGGGCTATGCAGGTCTTCATCACAGGCGGCTCCGGCTACATCGGCCGCTCCACCATTCAGGCGCTGATCCGGCACGGCATCGAGGTGACGGCGCTGGCGCGCAGCGAGCACTCCGCGCGCACCGTGTCGGACCTCGGTGCCGACTCCGTCGCGGGGGCGCTCACCGACACCGACGTCCTCCGGGAGGCGGCCCGCCGGGCCGACGGGGTCATCCACCTCGGGGTGGACTACGCCGAGGGCACGGCGGACGTCGACCGCGCTGCGGCCCAGGCACTGCAGGACGGCGCGGGAAGCCGCCCCTATGTGCACACCGGCGGGGTATGGGTGTATGGCGACACCGACGGGATCGTCGACGAGGACGCCCCGCTGAACCCGCCGCGCATCACCGCCTGGCGGATGGAGAACGAGAAGCGTGTGCTCGCCCGGGCCGTCACCGGAGGGTGTCCGGTGGTGGTGATGCCAGGGCTGGTCCACGGCCGCTCCGGCGGGCTGGTGCAGTCGTTCTTCGTCGAGCCGGGACGCGCCGCCGGTGCTGTGCCCTGTATCGGGGACGGCTCCAACCACTGGGCGCTGGTCCACGTCGACGACATCGCCGAACTGTACGTCCTGGCACTGAACGCCCCGGCCGGTTCCGTCTACGCCGGGGTCAGCGGACAGAACCTCCCGCTGGCGGCCATCACCCGAGCACTCGGCCACGCTGCCGGATGCCCGGGGAGGATCGACTCACTGACCCTCGATGAGGCCGTGCAGCGGATGGGCCCGATCGCCGAGGCGTTCGCCCTCGACCAGCAGTTCACCGGCGCCCGGGCCCGTCGGGAGCTCGGCTGGACACCCGTACGTCTCGATGCCCTGGCCGAACTGGCTCAGGGCTGAACCACACCCGCCCCGGCGGCGCTGTCCGGCTCCCGGCACCGCCGGGTGTGGGGGCAGGCCCGTACCGCAGTGCTTCACCGCCCGCCACGCCGCCCGACCGGCGTACCGGGCAACCGGCCAGTGCCCGTTCGACCGGCGGCCGGCGGGCTGACGAAGCGAACCAGAAGCCCCACCCGGGGCTGTGTGTGGTGTGCCTCGCCTGTCCGAGTGAGACCAGGGCTGCGCCTCTGCTGCGACGGGCATCAGGGAGAGGGGCGCCTGCCCCAGCGGGAAGGCGGCGCCGAATGCGGGGCCTGGAAGTCACCGTGGTGGTCCTCGCGGCCGTGGCGATCTCGACGTGGCCGGCTCGCCGCCTTCGCTGGAACGAGCCGGTCCTGCTGGTGGCAGGCGGCTGCCTGATCGGTCTCACGCCCGACTTCCGCACGGTGGTCCTGCCTCCCGATGTTGTACTGCTGCTGTTCTTGCCACCCCTGCTCCACTGGGAGTCGCTGACCACCTCGCTCCGCGAGATCCGGACGAACGCGCGCGGAATCACGCTGCTCGCCACCGGTCTGGTGCTGACCACGGCCGCCGCCGTGGCTGTGGTGGGACACGCGCTGGGCCTCTCCTGGCCGCTCGCCTTCGTCCTGCTCGCCTTCGTCCTGGGCGCCGTCGTCGCCCCCACCGACGCCATCGCCGTGGCGTCGCTCGCCCGGGACCTGCCCCGTCGTGTCCGGACCATCCTCCGGGCGGAGAGCCTGATCAACGACGGCACCGCGCTCGCCCTCTACGCGGTGGTGGCCGGGATCGTCGTGGAGGACCAGGGCTTCAGCCGGACGGGCGCCGTCGCGCGCTTCCTGCTGGCCTATGGCGGCGGTATCGCGATCGGCTCGGCCTGCGCCGTCGTCGTGGTGGCACTGCGCAGGCAGTTGCGCGACCGTGTGTTGGAGAGCGCCCTGGCCGCGCTCACCCGCGCGACGGGACCCCCGAGGAGTGAGCGTCCGCGTCCGGGGACGGATGGGATCGCGGCCGTGGACGTGGACGTGGCCGTTTCTTCGGGGCTGTCGATCCGGCCATTCCGCTGCACGCGCTCTCCGCTGCCGAGACTCCGTGCCGGCGAACTGCTGTGCCGCAGGATCCGCCGGCCGGGACAGGACGGTGACCTCGGCGCCCATGATGTGGGCGATCTCGAGGGCGACGTGGCCGAGTCCGGCGAGGCCGTTGACGGCTACCTGCCTGCCGGGGCCGGCGGGAATGAACACGCGGACCACTACTGAGGGTCGCGGACGACATCGGTGATCCAGCGTGCGTCCGGTGATTCGCCGTCCGGGTGAATTCGGCACCGTACAGCTCATTTGCAGTGTCATCAGAAGCACTGGTGGGGTTGTCTGGTGACCCGGAGTCCGGCGGGAGGTGTGCACATGGTGCCCAGCAGCGGCAATGTGATGCGCCTGCTGTCCCGTGCCCTCTGTGCGATCACGCTGATCACTCTGGCGACGCTGGCACACGCCGTCTCGCTCCCGGCCTGGCAGCAGCCGACGTCCTCGCACATCGGCCTGGAAGGCCGCACTGTGCACACCGTGACCGAGGACATCGACAGTGCCGCTCTCCCCGTAGTGGGGTCCGCCGTCCCGGACTCCGGAGGTCACGCGGGCGGCCATGGCTGGCGAGTGGGTTCGACTTCCATCGGCAAGCCGAAGCATGCTGCCGACCTCGCGGGTGCTTCCTCTGTCATCTCGCACGCGGTCCGCCGGGATGCAGAGGCAGGCAGTGGAACTGCAAGGCCCGCTCCTGCCGCAGTCGCGGGCGCTGCCGGGTTCTCCTCAGGGTGCGCCCTGCGCTGCTGAGCGGACCCGGCCTCTTCGACGTGCCTGCCAGTGGGCGGGGCGCCGCGGAAGAGGCCTGCCGTCACCGTAGTTGACGCTCATTGACTTCGCAGGAGCACTCCGTCATGCCCGCAGACGTCTTTGCGGCCATGGGCGCGTTGGTACGCGCCGAGGCCGCCCGGAAAGTCACCTCACCTGCCCCGCCCGTGAACATCGCTCCATCTCCACTCAGCGATGGGTCCGTTCACGGCCCCCGTCCGCTGCCACAGGCACCACGTCCTACGAAGGCGCCGTCCGGGTGGTGGCGCCGGGTTGTGGTCACGCGGCACCCCTGGTGTGTCACATTGTGCCGCCACGACCCCATCGGGGACGGCTCACCCGAACCCCGCCTCTGACTGCTTCCCGGCGGTAGGCGGGCCCAGCGGCGTACGCCGCGGTCCCTTCTGCCCGGGTGCATTCATCCATGTCACAGACGCACCCCGGGCGCATTGGGCTGCGATCCTGCCGTCCGCCCTCTCCGCGGTGCCACTCGCCTCGCTGGCCGGGGTCCTGATCTACTTGGGCGGCAAGCTGATCCCCGTCAGGGAATGGCGCGGACTGTGGCGCGAACAGCGCGGAGAGGCCGTGATCCTCGTAGCAACGGCAGTCTCGATCGTCGTGGTCAACATGTTCGAAGGCGTGCTGATCGGTCTGGCGTTCGCTGTGGCCTAGGCTGCTTGGGACACCTCCCACCTGCGCTTGGAGGTGTCCGATCAGGGCAATGGGCCGGTCAAGGTGTACATGATCGGCAACGCCACCTTTCTGCGGCTGCCGAAGATGCTGGACGCGTTGGAGGCACTGCCTCGAAACCGCAGCGTGGAAATCGACCTGACGGGCCTGCGCCACCTTGACCACGCATGCCGCACTGCATTGTCCACATGGGCGGAGCCGCGCGCGATGGAGGACGCACCCAACCGGTCACCGTCATCGATGCCTCATGAGCCGGCCCACGCACTCGGATACATCCGACGGGCGTCGAGTGCTCCGCGCGCAGACCGGCAGCGTCGGGGAAGCCCCACAGGTGACGGTGCGGAGCCTTGGCCACTACGGATGTCGGGCCGAGTCGCATGGCGAGGAGGATCGTTCAGATGCCCGAGGCGCGGCGCCGGGCCCGTCGTTGCCGATGACCCCCGCCGAGGAAGACGCCCGCGGAGCACACCGCTGGGCTCACCGGCTGAGTTCCTTAGCAGATTCGCATTGCTCGTACGGTCTCGATGAGGTATTTCACCCTTAACTCCCCATAAATGCACATCGCTTCCTGTTTGGCGATACGGTCGGGGGCGTGCCGTCCGTTGTTGTCCCGGGGCCGGGTGTTCGCCGCCTCGTCATCACTCTGCTCCTGAGCCTGGCGATCGCCGCCGTGGCCCATGTGCTGACATGTGGCGTGCAGGCGCTGGACGGACACCACGTGTCACTCCTCAGCGGTCCGCCGCCCGCAGCCGACCACGTGCGGGACAAGGGCCCCGTGTTGGACACAGCGGAGACCACCGACCGCGACGTGTCCGAGACCGGGCATCATCCGGCGACTCCCGGCGGATGCTGTGATTCGGCGGTGCTCCTGGTCGAGGCGCCGACGCGCTCCGGGCTCCCCCTCCTGGCGGCGCTGCTGAACACCCTCGCAGCGTGGGGACTCATGGAGGCGGGCCTCTCGAGTCCGTCGCGGCGCCGTCCCGTCGGTCTCGCAGCCGGCGGGACGCCATGCCCCACGGGATTCTCTCTGCTGCAACTGGTCTGCGTCAGCCGTACGTGACACGGCTCGGTGCGCCCGGCCGCTCCCGCGACCGCCCGCACGAGCCGCCCGTACCCGTACCGCTCTCACGTGACGGCCCCGACCCGGTTCGCGGCCGTGGAAAGACCAGGTCGCCATGACCGCTGCCATGCGCAGCATTTCCACCGACGACGTGCACGCCTTCGTGGCCGCACACGGACTCCCCGAACCGGCAGGTGCGCCCCGTCGCACCCCCGCCGGCATGGTGGGCAACACCCCGGTCCTCTGGGTCGGAAGCCCTTTCACTCCCGCCGGCCGAGGCTTCTGGGCCAAGTTGGAGGGCGCCAATCCCGGCGGCATCAAGGACCGTCCGGCCCTTCACATGGTTGCGGCTGCCCGGGCCCGCGGAGAGCTCCGGCCCGAAGCGCCCGTCATCGAGTCCACCAGCGGGACGCTCGGACTCGGTCTCGCGCTCGCGGGCATCACCTACGGCCATCCGGTCACTCTGGTCACCGACCCCGGCATGGAACCGCTCATGGTCCACCAGCTCCGCGCCCTCGGCGCCCGGGTGGAGGTGGTGGCAGAACCGAGTCCGGCCGGCGGCTGGCAGCAGGCGCGCAGGGACCGCGTCCGCTCCCTGCTCGCCGCGCATCCGGGCTCCTGGTGCCCCGACCAGTACCACAACCCGGACAACCCGGCGGCGTACGCGAATCTTGCCCTCGAACTCGTCGTACAGCTCGGCCGGGTGGACGTGCTGGTGGCCGCCGTCGGAACGGGCGGGCACTCGGCCGGGACCGCCCGTGCCCTGCGCGCGATCTTGCCGGGCGTGCGGCTGGTGGGCGTCGACTCGGTGCGCTCCACCATCTTCGGCCAGCCCGCCGGTGTCCGCCTGATGCGGGGCCTGGGCAGCAGTATTTACCCGCGCAACGTCGACCACGCCGCCTTCGACGAGGCCCATTGGGTCGCACCGAACGAGGCGGTCCGGGCGGCCCGACAGCTGGCGAGGCACCACTGTGCGAGCGGCGGCTGGAGCGTCGGCGCCGTTGCGCTGGTGGCCGGCTGGCTCGCCCGCACCCACACCCCGGGTACCCGCATCGCGGCGATCTTCCCCGACGGAGTCCACCGCTACTGGGACACGGTCTACAACGACGACTACTGCCGCACGCACGACCTCCTCTCACGCCGGCCCGCCGACGACCCCGATGAGATCGCCCATCCCGGCGAGCGCGTCGTGGAGCGCTGGACGCGCTGTGTGAACATCACCGCGCCCCGCGCCGACGAGGAGGCCACACGATGAGGGAGCTCGCCCGGCAGTTCCGCCTCTTCGACGGTGCCGTACGGCTGTTGATGGTCCAGCAGTTCACCATCAACACGGCGTTCTACATGCTCATGCCCTACCTTGCGATCCACCTGTCGGGTGGCCTGGGCATGGCAGCCTGGGCGGTCGGACTCGTGCTCGGCGTAAGGAACTTCAGCCAACAGGGCATGTTCCTCATCGGCGGCACGCTCGCGGACCGGCTCGGCTGCAAGAGCGTGATCGTCGCCGGATGTGTGCTGCGGACCGCCGGCTTCGGACTGCTCGGCTTCGTCGACTCGCTGCCCGCGCTGATCGTCGCGTCGGCGCTGACGGGCTTCGCGGGGGCGTTGTTCAACCCGGCTGTGCGGGCCCTGCTCGCACGGGAAGCGGGGGAGCGACGGGTGGAGGCGTTCGCGCTGTTCAACGTCTTCTACCAAGTGGGCATGTTTGCCGGCCCCTTGATCGGTCTTGCCCTGATCGCACTGAATTTCCGGCTGGTGTGCGCGGTGGCGGCACTGCTCTTCCTCGGACTCACCCTCGTACAGGTCAAGGTCCTGCCCGACCGCGGGCGCCCGCCGGCTGCGAAGGAGCGGTGCCAAGGAGTGCTTGCCGACTGGCGCACTGTCGTGTCCAACCGACCCTTCCTGCTCTTTTCCGCAGCGATGATCGGCTCGTACGTCCTGTCCTTCCAGGTCTACCTGGCGCTGCCGTTGCAGGCGCAGCGGGTGGCCCCGGGGAGCGGGGACGGCGTCACCACGTCGCTCTTCGCCGTATCGGCGGGTGTTGCCGCGGCCGGGCAGCTGCGCATCACCGCATGGGCGCGGGCGCGTTGGTCTCCGGGCCGGTCCGTCGTGTACGGCTTGACGCTGATGGGCGGCGCCTTCGCACCGCTCCTTGTCGCGGGCGCACCGCCTCGGGGCGAGGGACTGCTGATCCGGGCGGTGGCCCTGACACCGCTGTTCCTTGCGGCCGCCCTGCTAGCCCTGGGTACGGCCCTGGTGTATCCGTTCGAGATGGACACCGTCGTCGCGTTCTCCGGCGAGCGGCTGGTCGCCACCCACTACGGCCTGTACAACACCATCTCGGGCGTCGGGATCACCGTGGGGAACCTTGCGACCGGCGCCGTGTGGGATGCCTCCACTGAGCAACCGCGTCTGCCCTGGCTCGTGTTGTGCATCGTGGGCGTCGTGTGCGCCGCAGCGATCGCCGGCTTGACGCGCACCGGGAGACTTGGGCCTCTCCGGGTCGGCCGGGCGGGGGAACCGGTTCCGCAGCGGTGAGGCAGTGCCGTCCGGCGCGATGGCCTGCCTCAGGTCAGGTCAGGTTCAGTCCTCCGTCGAGCACGATGACCTCTCCGGTGAGATAGGTGCTGGCGATCACCGACGCCACCAGGTCGGCCACGTCGGCGGGCTGAGCCGGGCGGCGCATGGGCGCGCGGTCCCGCCACAACTCGTGCGCCTGAGCCCAGTCCTTCGTCATCGGCGTGTCCACCAGCCCCGGAGCGACCGCGTTGACCCGCACATCCGGCCCGAGCGCAGCCGCGAGCAGCCGGGTCACGTGATTCAGCGCGGCCTTGCTCGCTGCGTAGGGCACCGACGAGCCCTTGGGGCGCACCCCGGCATGGCTGGTGATGTTCACGATGCTGCCGCCTGCGGGGGATCGGCGCAGCATCGGAAGTGCCGCCGTGCACAGCACCCAGGGTGCGATCAGGTTGACTTCCAGCAGCTGCCGCCAGTCCGCCGGCGTCGCAGCGGCCAAGTCGTCGTGCGGGATCGGCCAGCTGATGCCCGCGTTGTTCACCAGCACGTCCAGCCGCCCGAACCGGCCGAGTGCCGCCTCGACCAGCCCCCGGACTTCCTCCTCCACCGCCAGATCCGCCTGTACGTAAGCCCCGCCGAGCTCCGCCGCCAGCGCCTCCCCGGCCTCCGCACTGCGCCGCGAGTGCACGACGACCCGCATTCCGTCCGCCGCCAGCCTCCGCGCAACGGCCTCCCCGATCCCCGACGTGGACCCGCTGACCAGGGCGACGGGCCTATCCGCTTGTTCAGTCCTCATGCCGACGGATCCTGCCACGGCCTCCAGCAGAGATGTCGGGTCGTGGCCGCGAGGTGCTGCCGCATGGCCGGAGCAGGCCGGGGGGACGCTGGTCGGAGCCAGCCGGCACGGCGGAAGCTTCGGTGGATGACGAGGCGGGCGGTAGCCATGACTCCGAGGGCGAGGGGGTACCCGTAGGTCCAGCGCAGCTCCGGCATGTGGTCGCAGTTCATGCCGTAGACGCCGCAGACCATCGTCGGTACGGCGGTGATCGCCGCCCCTGCCGTGATCTTGCGCATGTCCTCGTCCTGGGCGACGGTCACCTGGGCGAGGTGGGCCTGGAGGAGTACGCCGTCGTCGTAGATCACGTGTGACCGGGGCCGCGGCCGGCCCGTCGCTGCCGGCCGGGGTGGTGGTGACGAGCCTGTACGTCGCCGGCCTCGACCGCCTGCTGCGGCGCCGCCTCCACCGCCTCGCAGAGGCCCACTGCTCAGTCGTGCACGGCAGCGCCGCCGAGGTGGTGGTCGGCGAGGTTCAGGACTTCGTCGACCACACGTCGCAAGTGCCCGTCGGGCAGGCCGTAAATCATGCGCCTACCCTCCTTGCGTACGGACACGAGCCCCGCCAGTCGCAGCTTGGCCAAGTGCTGGCTGACCGCCGGACGAGCGGCTCCGCAGGCTGCCGTCAGTGAGGTGACATCCGCTTCACCTTTGCCGAGCGTGTGCACCAGTGCGAGCCGGGTGCGGTCGGCGAGCAGGCCCAGGACCGCGGCGGCGTGGGTGAGCTGTTCGGCGCCTGGATCTCGCGGGTGCGTACCGTGCGCAAGTGATAGGTGCATGCGTGCGCTCATGTGCACATAATGGATCAGGGCGCCCTGCGGTGTCCACATCCCCGTCCCGCGTCGAAAGGCCGGACCGTGAGCGAGCAGCCTGGACACACCCACCACCCGCACGAGTACCGGCACATGCGCGGCCATGACCACGGTCGGGACAGCGGGCAGGCCCGTGGGCACGGTGGCACCGGCCGCCGGGCACGGTGGCGGCATCGGCTCGGCGACCTGGTGAAACCGCACTCGCACGAGTCCGCCGACAAGGTCGACCGTGCCCTGGAGTCCTCCGCGCAGGGCATGCGGGCGCTTTGGATTTCTCTGGCGGTGCTCGGCGTCACGGCTGTGACGCAGGCTGTGGTGGTCGTCCTGTCCGGCTCGGTGGCTCTGCTCGGCGACACTGTGCACAACGCGGCCGACGCACTGACCGCACTGCCGCTGGGCGTGGCCTTCGTCCTGGGCCGCCGGGCGGCGAACCGCCGCTTCACCTACGGCTACGGGCGGGCCGAGGACCTGGCCGGCATCGTCATCGTGGTGACCATTGCGGCCTCCGCATTCTTTGCCGCCTGGACCGCGATCGACCGGCTGCTGAACCCGCAGGGGATCAGCTGCCTCCCCGCCGTCGCTGCCGCGGCCGTGGTCGGCTTCGTCGGCAATGAGTGGGTGGCCCGCTATCGCATCCGAGTCGGACGCGAGATCGGCTCGGCTGCCTTGATCGCCGACGGACTGCACGCCCGAACCGACGGATTCACCTCGCTCGCCGTGTTGTTGGGCGCAGGCGGTGCCGCGATCGGCTGGCGGCTTGCCGACCCGATCGTGGGTCTGGTCATCACCGCTGCGATTCTGCTGGTGCTGCGCGACGCCTGCCGGGAAGTCTTCCGCCGGGTGATGGACGCCGTCGATCCTGCCCTGGTCGACGCGGCCGAGCACGCGCTGGAACACGTGCCGGGCGTAAGGGCGGTGGGTGAGCTGCGGCTGCGCTGGATCGGCCACCGGCTGCGTGCGGAGGTCGCGGTCGTTGTCGACGGCGAGCTGAATGTGCGTGAAGCCCACCAGGTGGCCGTGGAGGCCGAGCATGCCCTGCTGCACGCCGTACCGAAGCTGACCGCGGCCTTGGTCCATGCCGACCCGACTCCGGCGCCGGGTGCCCCGGACCCGCACCTGGTCCTGGCACACCACGGGACCTGAGTCGAGAGATCTGCAACGGCACCAGCACCACGAGGACTTCGTCGGTCGTGGCCGGCGAATACGAGGGCGTGGACCGGCCGGTCCACGTCGTCACGGTCACTGGCTGGATCTCCGGCCTCGACCTGGGCAATATCGGCTGCATCATCGTCGGACTCTTCGTTCCGGTGTGGGCGGTGGCGGCGGCGTACTGGAGGATCGCGAACCGCCGACAGCGGCTGACGCCGACTTCGTCCGAACCGGTAGGGGACGCCGTCGGATCTGCGTCGATGGTGATCGGAAACGGTCCGGGGCCGCGCGGTGAGTTCACACCACGCGGCCCCGGACCGTCGGAAAGGGGTGCGGCTGGACGGCGGGTCAGCCCTTGCGGGACTTGACCTCGTCGGTGAGCTGGGGGACGACCTGGAAGAGGTCGCCGACGACGCCGTAGTCGACGAGGTCGAAGATGGGGGCCTCGGCGTCCTTGTTGATCGCGACGATCGTCTTGGACGTCTGCATGCCCGCCCGGTGCTGGATCGCGCCGGAGATGCCGGAGGCGATGTACAGCTGCGGGGAGACGGACTTGCCGGTCTGGCCGACCTGGCTGGAGTGCGGGTACCAGCCGGCGTCGACCGCGGCACGCGAGGCGCCGACGGCCGCGCCGAGGGAGTCGGCCAGCGCCTCGATGACCGCGAAGTTCTCCGCACCGTTGACGCCACGGCCGCCGGAGACGACGATCGCGGCCTCTGTCAGCTCCGGACGGCCCGTCGACTCACGCGGCGTACGGGACAGCACCTTCGTGCCGGTGGCCTGCGCGGAGAACGACACACTGAGGGTTTCGACCACGCCCGCCGCCGAAGCGGCCTCGACCGGAGCCGAGTTCGGCTTGACCGTGATGACCGGGGTCCCCCTGGAGACACGGGACTTGGTGGTGAACGACGCGGCGAACGCGGACTGCGTGGCGACGGGGCCCTGCTCACCGGCCTCCAGGTCGACGGCGTCGGTGATGATGCCCGACCCGATCCGGACCGCGAGACGGGCCGCGATCTCCTTGCCCTCCGCGGAGGACGGGACCAGCACCGCCACCGGGGAGAGGGCGTCATGGGCGGCCTGCAGCGCGTCGACCTTCGGCACGACGAGGTAGTCGGCGAACTCCGGCGCATCGGCGGTCAGGACCTTCACCGCGCCGTGCTCGGCGAGCACACCGGCGGTGTCGGCGGCACCCGCACCGAGCGCGAGCGCGACCGGCTCACCGATCCGGCGGGCCAGCGTCAGCAGCTC
>NZ_JBIURV010000031.1:43316-85601 GCF_044741025.1 Streptomyces sp. NPDC088246 | reverse complement strand
GCGGTCCGCAACTACGAGGACGCCGGCATCATCCCGCCGGCCCACCGCAGCGGGACGGGGTACCGGGACTACACCGCCACTCATGCCGCCGGCCTACCTGGCGCTCGTCCCTGCCTTCGGCTACTCGACGAGCCGACGCATCATGCATGCCGTCACCGGCGGCCGGCTCGACGAAGCGCTGGAGTACGTCGACGACGGGCACTCGCTCCTGACACGCGACCGCAACACGCTGCGAACCGTCGAAGCGGCGCTCTCACACCTCGGAGCCTCCACCCAGAATGCAGCGGCCAGCACTCGGACGCCTTACAGCATCGGTGAACTCGCCCGCCACCTCGCGCTCGACCCGGCCACCCTGCGCACCTGGGAACGCGCTGGAGTCCTCACCCCACAACGTGACCCGCGCGGGCACCGCCAGTACCTTGCGCAGGACGTGCGCGACGCCGAACTGGCACACCTGCTGCGCCGTGGAGGCCGGCCCCTGGGCACCATCGCCACCGTCCTCGGAGAACTCCGCGACGCCGGCAGCCTCGAAGCGCTGGCCAGGACCCTGGAAGGGTGGCGGCGCGACCTCACGTCCCGCGGAATGGCCCAGCTGTACGCCGCCGGTCAGCTCTCCACCTACCTCGACTCCTTGGACGGATCGGCGAGAACCCGATGCGGCTCGGAGGATGGTCCACGCTCTTCAACCACGGAACCGGCAACTCGTACCTGAGGGCGGGGAGCGTGACGGCCCCCGCCTCGCGCTCTCCGGCGACGTGCTGTCACGACGCGCGCCAGCCGCTCCAGCGCAGGACCGAGACCTCGACCACCGGTCCGCCGGGCGGCCGGTCGGCGTACTGCCGGTATTTAGCCGTGAGCAGGCCGATGCCGCGGCCCGCCTCGGAGGACCGGTCCGGTGGCGGGAGCACGCGGGCCGTGCCATCGGCCCGGGCCCACCACAGGCGGTCCCAGTCCTCCTCGTAGTGGTCGGTGAGCAGGCAGACCGAGGGGTTGGCGGCGATGTTGGCCAGACGTCTCAGCCGCGTCGTCCGCTTCGGCTTGTGGTCGACGGCCAGCATCACCGCGTCGCCGTCCAGGGCGAACACCACCGGAACCAGGTGCGGGCGGCCCTCCGTGTCGGCCGTCGCAAGGTGGGCGATGCGCGCCGCGGCGAACCGCTCCCGTGCCTCAGCGCTCGTCAGAGTCGGCATCGCACCTTCTTCCAGCAGTCACGGCGGTTACGGAATTTCGGATCGGTCCCGCACTCCCGAGGCGCAGCGGTCTCCGGCGCCTCAGCGGTACCGGGCAGCGACTTCGGCCAGTCGGTCCAGGTACTCCAGCGTCTCCCGTTCCGGCAACGTCGGTACGTAGAACAGCAGCCGCTCGACCCCCAGACCGATGTAGCCCTCGACCTGCTCGGGGTCGTCGGGAGCCGCGTACACCGTCACCGGAACCTCGCGGTCGGCGAGGACACGCAGCCGTTCGATCTGCGGACCGAGCTCCTGCGGCGACATGCTGTTGGCCAGCCACGCGTCTCCGAGCTGCGCCACCCGTCGGAACGCGCCCTCGCCACCGCCGACGTAGATCGGCGGATGGGGGCGCTGCACGGGCTTGGGCCAGGCGAAGACCGGATCGAAGTTCACGAACTCGCCGTGGAACTCGGCCTTCTCCTCGGTCCACAGCTCCCGCATGGCACGCAGCCGCTCATCGGTGAGCCGGCCGCGGGTGGAGGGGTCGGTTCCGTGGTTCCTCATCTCCTCACGGTTCCAGCCGACACCGACGCCGAGAATCACCCGGCCACCGGAGACCAGGTCGAGCGAGGCCACCTCCTTCGCCGTGATGATCGGGTCGCGCTGCGGGATCAGCGCGATGCCGGTGCCCAACAGCAGCCGCTCGGTCACCACACCGATCGCGGTCAGGGCCACGAAGGGGTCAAGGGTGCGGTAGTAGATCTCCGGCAGCTCACCACCGCCCGGGTAGGGCGTCTCGCGGCTCGCCGGGATATGGCTGTGCTCGGCGATGAACAACGAGTCGAACGTACGTTCCTCAAGGGCGATTCCGAGTGAGGTCGGGCGGATGCCCTGGTCGGTGATGAAGGTCGAGACCCCGAATTTCACGACGGCTCCTCAAAGGGGCGAGTACGGGAAAGGAACTGGTGGCACAGATCCCTGACTACCCACCCCGGGTGATCTCGCCCCGATGACCACCCGGGAGGACCATCTCGGAGCACGGTTCCAGGCCCGCGGTCGCAACCTCGCGCCGGTCAGTGCCACTTTCTCAGCCACCAGGTGCGGCGGACAGCACCGCTCGGACCGCCGCTTGGCTTTTTAATTCGCCATTCGGCGTGCGTGTGTCGGCTCGATCTGTTCCATCCGAACGATGATTGCGTCATCCGGGATGAACCCGGGCCGTCCGACCATCCATATCTACCGCTATCGGGAGCAGTGACCATGGGCAAACTACAAGGAAAAGTGGCGGTCATCACCGGCGGCACCACAGGGATCGGGCTGGCCACAGCAAAGCTCTTCGTCAGAGAGGGCGCCTATGTCTTCATCACGGGCCGCCGCCAGAAAGAACTCGATGAAGGCATGCAGGCAATCGGCAGCAACGTATGCGGCGTTCAGGGCGACGTCGCCGAACCGGCCGACCTTGACCGCCTCTACGAGACCGTCAAGGCGAATGGGCGGATCGATATCGTCTTCGCCAACGCCGGTCTAGCCGAGTTCGCTTCGCTGGAAGACGTCACGGAAGACCATTTCGACAAAATTTTCGACATCAACGTGAAGGGTGCGCTCTTTACGGTGCAAAAGGCCCTACCGCTCTTGAATGACGGCGCTTCCATCATCCTCACGGGCTCCGTTGCGAGCGTCAAGGGAACCCCCGCTTTCTCGGTCTACGGCGCCAGCAAGGCCGCCATCCGGAATTTCGTTCGAGGATGGACGGTAGAGCTGAAGGATCGCCGTATCCGGTCCAATGTCCTCAGCCCTGGTCCGATCGAAACGCCGCTTGTGGCGGCGCAACCCCAGGACGCCATCGAGAGGATTGCGTCCACCATTCCGATGGGCCGCATGGGGGAGCCCGACGAAGTTGCCAGGGCGGCGCTCTTCCTGGCCTCGGATGACTCCAGCTTCGTCACGGGAATCGAACTTTTCGTTGATGGCGGCAGAGCGCAAATCTGATACCGCAACGGCGCATCCGACAGTGTCGTTCAGTTCGTGGACCCGTCGTGACCACCCGCGGACAGAGAGCTTTCAGATCAGCCCCACTCCGCTGACGCCGCACGTGCCGATCGATCACCCCGCCCAGCTCAGAGCCCCGAAGGCTTGAGCCTGCGAGGTGTGAATTTCCTTCCTGCCCAAGGAGCCTGACCGATGGACATCTCTTGTCAGTTCGCCACATCCCTGCACTCGCCCGAACACATCGCCGTCGCGGATCAGTTGGGCTACCACCGCGCCTGGCTCTACGACACACCCGCCCAAAGTCCCGACGTGTGGGCGATGCTGGCGCTGGCCGCCGAACGCACCCACCGCATCGGCCTCGCCCCCGGTGTCCTCGTCCCGACACTGCGCCATCCGATGGTCAACGCCTCCGGCGCCGCCACTCTCGCCGCCCTCGCACCCGGCCGCGTGGCCCTGGCCTTCGGCACCGGCTTCAACGGCACGCGCGCCCTCGGCGCACCCGCGGCCACTTGGTCCTATCTCAGCACCTACGTCCGAACGGTACGCGGTCTGCTGCGCGGTGAGACCGTGGAATGGGACGACGCCCCCATGCGCATGATGCATCCCGGCACGAACGCACCGCAGCGCCCCATCGACATTCCGGTACTGGTCTCCGCGCTCGGCCCCAAAGGTCTCGCCGTCACCCGCGAGATCGCTGACGGCCTCTTCAGCGTCAACGGCGAGACCGCCCACGCCCACGAGTTCACCTGGGCCGCGCTGGGCATCCACGGCACCGTCCTGGGCGAGGACGAACCACTCGACTCCCCGCGCGTCCGCGCCGCCGCCGGACCCGGCAACGCTCTGGCCTACCACGCCGCCTACGAATTCGGCGGCGACCCCACCGCCCTGCCCGGCGGACAAGTCTGGCTCGACGCCATCACCGCCCATCCCCGAGCCCAACGCCACTTGGCCGTACACGACCAGCACCTCACCGACCTCAACGCGGCCGACACCGCTGCCTGGAACGCGGGAAGCTGGCAGGCCATCACCTCCACCACCGTCACCGGAACCCCCGACCGCATCCGCGACAGGCTCAGCGCCTACGCCCGAGACGGCATCACCGAAATCTCCTACCAGCCCACCGGCCCCGACATCCCCGGCGAGCTCGAACGATTCATCGCCATCGCCCGCGACGTATAGGAACCGAGGCGTCGCGCACCTCGTGCGCGGCGTGCACGGCAGCCCTCCGCAGATCGAAGCCTCTGGTCGAGCGAGCCGGCCCCTGGGCGACATCGCGGATCCGGGACGCGCCGAGCGCGCCCAGCCGCTGCGCGTCGGCCTCGGAGGCAGGGCTGGAGCACCTCGACCCAGAAGTGGGCGAGTCTCAGAGCTGGCGGGCTCAGATGGCGGTGCGGCCGCCGTCGACGGCGACGGTCGCGCCGGTGACGTAGCCGGCCTTCGGCGAGGCGAGGAATGCGACGACTTCGGCGATCTCGGCAGGTTCGGCCGCCCGCTTCATCGCGGTGGTCTCGGCGATTGCGTCGAACAGGTCGCGGGCCTCGGGCCGGGTGTAGACGGGGCCGGGGGCGACGGTGTTGAAGCGGATGCCGCGGCCGCTGTACTCGGCCGTCCAGCCTCGCGTCAGTGACGCCAGCGCGGCCTTGGTCGCACCGTACGCGGCGCCGTTGGCCAGGCCCAGGCTGCCGGCCATGCTGCCGATGTTGATCACGCTGCCCGATCCCTTCGCCGCCATGGCCGGGGCGAAGGCCGCCACGAGGAAGAACGGTGCGCGGACGTTGCTGGCGAACATCGCGTCGTAGTCGGAGACCTTCATCTCCTCAGTCGGTGCCCAGACGGCTCGCCCGGCGTTGTTGACCAGGACGTCGATCTCGCCGACCTCCGAGGCGAGCCGGTCGATGCCGGCCGGGTCCTCAAGGTCCGCCTCGACAAACCGCGCGTGGCCGCCGGCCGCGGTGATCTCGTTGACGGTCTCGGCGCCGCGCTGGGCGTTGCGGCCGGCCACGACGACGGACATTCCGTCGGCGGCGAGCCTCTTGGCGACCGCCCGGCCGATGCCGGACGTGGCCCCGGTGACCAGGGCAGTAATGGGGTGCGGGTCGGGGTTCGCGTGCTCCACAGACATGGGGATGCGCCTTTCCGAATTGTTCTCCAGACCGGAATGTCCGGTAACACCTCCAATCTAGACAGACCTGTCCGGATGCCGCAGGCACGCAGCACGGCAGCGCGGGCGCGGTTGCTGGCCGCCGCCAACGAATTATTCTTCCGCGATCGGCGACCCCCGATCCAGGCGACGGACGTCGCACGTGAGCTTCGACGGGCTTGCGCTGCGGGTTGGTGAACTGCCGGTCGTTGCGGGGCAGGGGGTATCGCCTGGTCGGTCAGTTGCAGCAGCCGCGCCGGCTCTGCCAGACGCACCGCCGGCCGGCCCGCGACGGGCGGTCCCGTGCCCGTCAGTACAGCAGGTCCAGCTCGGCGCGGACCGTCTTTCCCGGCGGTACGCGGTCCAGCACCGCCCACCGGTCGGCCAGCGCCTCGACCAGGATCAGCCCGTGTCCGCTGCCGGAACCGGGCGGCGGCGGTACAAGCTCCCCCGGCCCCGGCGGGCGTCGCTCGCCCCGCGTATCACTCACCTCGATCCGCAGGACGCCGAGTACCTGCGTGTCGCCCGGTGCATGGGTCAGCCGCAGGTCGAAGTCGCGGCCCGGCACCCGGCCGTGCGTTGCCGCGTTCGCGGCCAGCTCGGCAATGATCAGCGCCGCCGTCTCCGATGCGTCACTGCGGTACGGGATGCCCCGGTCGTGCAGCACGTGCAGTGCGAGATGCCGGGCGAGCCTTGCTCCTCGGGGCGTGGAGCTGAAGCGTTGCCCGAACACACGTACAGTGACCGGTGGTTGGGGAGTGGAGAGTGCTTCCATGCGCCCACCGTGACGGCCGGAACACCCGTCGGGCCAGCTCAGCAACTCGTACGCTGAGTCAGCGTACGGGCGCGGACGTCACGCGGAACCTCATCGATCACGTTCTCCGGCTGGTCCAGCTCCGGAACATCGAGGTTCAGATCATGCCGCAGGTTCGGGAGAGCCACGCCGGGCTGGACGGTCCGATGCAGCTGTTGGAGGCCCCGGACCACAGGTGGTTCGGCTACAGCGAGGGACAGGAAAATGGTCACTTCCACGTCGACCCGGCAGTCGTCAGCACGCTCCAGATGCGGTATGCCAGGATGCGTTCACAGGCTCACTCCCTCGAATACTCCGTGAGCCTGTTGCAGCGGATGCGGGGAGCAGCATGAGCACCACAGACCTGACCTGGTTCAAGAGCAGCTACAGCAGCCCCTCAGGCGACTCCTGCGTAGAAGTCGCCCTCTCCTGGCACAAGTCCACCTACAGTGGCGGTTCCGGCGACTCCTGCGTAGAGGTAGCCACCTGCCCCACCACCGTCCACGTCCGGGACTCCAAGGTCGAGCAGGGCCCCCAGCTCGCCCTCTCCCCCGCCGCCTGGACCGGCTTCGTCGCGTACGCCGTGAGCGGCTGACCGTAAACACACCGGCACGACACCGCGCCGCGCACCGGATCAACTCCGTTGCGCGGCACGGCGGGTATCAGTGGTCAAGCGTCAGACGTCAGGACAGCGCCAGCTCGATGACATTGTCGGCTTCCAGGACCCACGTCGCGCTCAGGCCACCCTCCTTCACCCCGGCGTCGCCCCACAAGGGCCGGCTGAACGTCGCAACCCCGGCCACGCCGGGCGTACGGGCGCTGCGTACCGTCCCGTTGGACCGAACGCCTCGACAAGGGATGACCGGGCGACCTTCCGGCAGGGTGCATGCGGGAGCGGTGTGCCTTGATAGCGTCGCTCCCGCGATTGCGGACCGCTCCCCGCCGGGGTCGTCGCTGCGCCCGGACGGCCCGCCCTCGACGGACGGCCGACGGAGCGGGCGTGCTGACGGTACGGGGACGTTCGCGGCAAGGACGAAGAGGGCCGACGCATGAGCCTCGCGCAGTTGCACTACACCTCTGCCTCTGCGGGGGACGACGGGGGCGGCGCGCGGTTCACGGCGGTCAGCTCCGGTATACCCACGCCGGTGCTGGCCGAGGCCGAGCAGCTCCTCGGCTACGAGCCGCCGGCCGGGGCCCCGTACCACCCCACGACCGCTGAACTCCGGTCTTTTCCGGAGGCGTTCAGCTTCAGCGCACTGTCTGACGGCAGCCATCTGCTGAGCCGTACAGTGGCACTCGGCGGCCCCGGCGCAGGCCGTTTCCACGCGCACGCGGTGCATCTCCCGGCCGGTACCGGGCTGCCGGGTGACGTACCGGCGATCACGGCCTGGCGGTCGCCGAACTGGGCCTCCACCACACCGGACGGCGGCACGCCCGGCCGAATGGCCTCGCTGCCCGCCTCCGCCTCCTTCGGGCCGGAGGCGCTGAACGACTTCGCGGTCTCCCGGAGCCCCTGGCTGGCGGCGGTCTTCGCCGACCTGCGCCGGGCGAGCGAGGAGTCGTCGTCGACGCGAGTGGTCATCGTGGAGCGGCAGAGCGCCGATGTGGCCCGGTGGATCGCCCTGGCCACAGCCGTACTCCCGCCGGAGAACGCACAGCGGCTGACCTTCACGACCTACACCCGACGTCCGGCGCAGTCCCCGCACCGGGTTGTCGGAGTGCTGCCCGAGGACGCACCGGAACCGAACGGCTCCGACAACGGACCGCGGGTGCACACCTGCGCCGGGCCACGCCCGGAAGGACCGGTGGACGACACCTGGGCCGAGACCTGCGCCCGGATCTGGCGGAGTCGGTCTCCGGAGCTGTTCCGGGCGGCGGCGGAGCTGCCCGGCGAACCCTTCGCCGCCGGACCACTCGCCGTCACGGCACTCTGCGCGGGCGTCGTGCTCGGCCCCGCCGAGCGTGCCGCGGCAGCCGACTGGGCCGCCGAACGGCCGTACGCGCTGGACGAGGAGCGGACGCGGCGGCTGACCGACGCGCTGACCGCTCCCGACATCGACCGCACGAGCGCCGAACTGTCCTGTGTGGCAATGCTGTTGACCGCTCTCGACGGACGGTCCCCCGCCGCCACGACCGCATCGCTCGCCGCTCTGCTGGTGACGGAGGCGGTATGCGGTGGCAATGTCGCACTCGAACCGCCCGCGCGCTCGGCCTTCGCCGAACCGGCCGGGGAGCGTGCCGCCGCCGCACTCGTCACGGCCCTGGGCGACGACCTGCGTACCGAACTCGCCACTGGTGCGCCCACCGTGCCCGGCCGCAGTGTGGCGCGCACCGTGCAGCTGCTGCGGATCGCGCGGCTGCTCGACGTGGACTGCGCGGACCTGCTCCCCGATGTCGTACACGGGATGGCCCGGTCCCTGCTGGGTGAAGGGGCGGCCGACTGCGGGCCGGTACTGCTCGACCTCCTGGACGAACAGTTCGATGTCCGTACCGCGCTGCTGGGCGAGCTGGACCGGATCGCCCCGCACGATCCGGCGGGGACGGAGCGGCTGCTGACCGGTGTCGCCCTGCCGTTCACCGGGACACAGGCGCTGCCGCATCTGCGGATGTGCGCGGCGGCGCCGGACGCCAGGGCGGGCGGCGGCGACCGGGTGAAGGTGTTGCACACAGTGGTCCGCGCCGGCGGAATGTCACCTTTCACCGAACCGCTGGTGCTGCGGACCGCGGTGGGTCTTGTGTGGGGCGGGGATACGCCCACGGCGGGTGAGGCCCGGCTGCTGCTGGGCGAGACCACCTCCGACGCGCACCGTACGGCCGGTACGTGGTCCGCTCTCGTCGCGGCGGCGCTCGGCGCCCCCGCCGACGACGAGGACGCCCCCGAACTCGCCCATGACCTGTTGCGCGGCTTCCCGCAGGAGATCGATGAGCGGGTGCGCGGCGCCCTGCTGCTCCTGGAGTTCGCACGGGACGTGCGGTCGGGGGCGGCGGAGCCCGGCTGGACGGAACGGACCCGGAAGCTGTGCGCCGGGGCCGACCCGGTGGAACCGGCCGTGCGCGACCAGGCGTTCGGCGCCCTGGCCGGCAGACTGCTCGCCCCGGACCGGCCCGAGGCGGAGCTGTACGCGTTCGTCCACAGCGACGACGCGGACCTCATCGCGGCCTACGGCAGGGCCGCCCGCCAAGACGCCGTCCTCGCCCGGCTGCGTTCCGAACCGGCTTATGTGGCCGACTGCTTCACCGTCTGGAGCTCACACCCGCATGCGGGCCGCGCCTGGAGCGAGACGCGGGCGGCGCTGCTGGAGGAGGTGCTGCGGCCCGTGGTGCGCGGACTGTCCGCAGGCGAGGTGGCGGCCGTGGCGGAGGCCGCCGAGCGTACGGGCAGCAGCCGCACGGCGGAGGCGTTCCGGGCGTGGAACCGGCCGGGCGGCTTCGGCAGACGGCTCGGCAGCAGGCTGACGGCACGGGTGCGGCGGTCGTAGCCAAGCTCAGGACATCAAGAGGCCGCGAGTCCTCGGGCAACCCGCGGGCGCCAGTTGTGCCGGATTGTGCGCTTCCCTGAGTCCATGATCAGGCAGAAGTTACCTATAAGTATGTAGTGACTTTGCGCGCAATCGACAGTAGAACCTGCTTCACTCTGTCGAGAGTGAAGGACGCCACATGAGTGACACCACCATGCATGATGCTGGATCCAAGAGTGTCTCGCGTCGAAGGTTCATCGCAGGAACCAGTTCTATTCTGGGAGCCATGGCTCTCATCGGCCACGCCGCCCCGGCTCAGGCGAAAGCTGTCTCCACTGCGACTCCGATCGACTCCGGGACCCATGTCCCGGCCCTGGTGATCGGCACCGGATACGGGGGCTCCGTCGCCGCCCTGCGTCTCGCCCAGGCCGGCGTCGACGTACACATGATCGAGATGGGCATGGCCTGGGACACGCCCGGCCCGGACGGCAAGATCTTCGCCAACACGACCCAGCCGGACAACCGGTCCTACTGGCTCCGCACCAAAACCAAACAGCCCCTCAGCAACTTCCTCGGCTTCCCCATCGACAAGGACATCTCCCGCTACACCGGGATCCTGGACGCCGAGGAATTCGGCGGCATCACGGTCTATCAGGGGCGCGGTGTCGGAGGCGGTTCGTTGGTCAACGGCGGCATGGCGGTCACTCCCAAGCGCGAGAACTTCGGCGCCATCCTCCCGTCGGTGAACGCCGACGAGATGTACGGCATCTACTACCCGCGTGCCAACGCCGGGCTCGGGGTCAACACCATCGACCCGGCCTGGTTCGAGACCGCCGAGTGCTACCAGTACGCCCGGGTCGGCCGTAAGCAAGCCCAGCGTTCCGGCTTCCCGTTCGTCTTCGTTCCCGCCGTGTACGACTGGGACTACATGAAGCAGGAGGCGGCCGGTACCGTCCCCAGATCGGCGCTGGACGGCGAGATCCTCTACGGCAACAACTACGGCAAGAAGTCGCTGCCGAAGACCTACATAGCCCAGATCAAGGCCACCGGCAAGGTCACCATCTCTCCACTGCACAAAGTCACCTCGGTCGCCCCGGCGGCCGGTGGCGGCTACACCGTCGTCATCGACCAGATCGACACCAACGGGGACACCACGGCCACCAAGTCCGTGACCGCGGACAAGGTGTTCTTCGCGGCAGGCAGCGTCGGCACCAGCAAGCTGCTGGTCACGCTGAAGGCCACCGGAGCGCTGCCCCGCCTGAACGACGAGATCGGCAAGGGCTGGGGCGACAACGGCAACGTCATGTGCGGCCGCGCCAACCACCTGTGGGACCCGACCGGCAGCGTCCAGGCGTCCATACCCACGGGCGGCATCGACAACTGGGCCACTGGTGGTGCGTTCGCCGAGGTCGCGCCGCTGCCCACCGGGATCGAGACGTACGCCTCGTTCTATCTGGCGATCACCAAGAACCCGAACCGAGCCGAGTTCTCCTGGAACGCCGCGACGAGCAAGGTCGATCTGAGCTGGCAGACCTCCTGGAAGCAGCCGTCCATCGACGCGGCCAAGACGATCTTCGACAAGATCAACAAGACGGAGGGGACGATCTACCGCACCGACCTCTTCGGCACCTACAAGATCTGGGGCGATCACCTCACGTACCACCCGCTCGGAGGCGCGGTGCTGAACAAGGCCACCGACAACTACGGCCGCCTCCACGGCTACTCCGGCCTGTACGTCATCGACGGCTCGCTGATCCCCGGCAACACCAGTGTCAACCCGTTCGTCACCATCACCGCGCTCGCCGAACGGAACATCGAAGAGATCATCGCCGCCGACCTGTAACGGTGAGATCGAAGCCCGGGGCCGGGCGGGCTCACCGAGCGGCCCCGGACCCTTCAGCGCCCTGGCAGCGCGCACACGGTGTCGAGGCCCAGCACATGGTTGAGCCGGCCGAACGCCAGCCACGAGCCGATGCTCATGCTCAGCTCCACGATCTCGGGCTGGCTGTAGTGCGCGGTCATCCGGGACCAGAACTCGTCGTCGAGGCCGTGGTGATCCAGGGCGTACCGCTCGGCGTACTCGGCGGCCAACCGGGTCCGGTCGTCGAAGGCGTCGGTGGTGCGCCAGTGGGCCACCGCGTCGGCGAACTCCTCCTCGACCTTCGCTCCGTCCCGTTCGGTCCGCCAATCGAGGCAGAAGACGCATCCGTTGATCTGTGCGATCCGCAACCGCGCGGCCTCGAACTCGCGTAGTCCGAGGGTCGTGTGGGCATACACCGACATCGAGAAATTCGCGGCGGCGATCCCGATCCCGGGGATCATCTCCCCCCACACGTACTCGATCGCATCCTTGCCTTCGGGGATATCGATGTTCATCGTTGTCTCCTTCCGAGCCTGCCAACCGCGGGGCGCAGTGGGACGTCGAGCGCGTCGTAAAGTCCGGGTTCCGCGCCCACAAGCCAGTCGATGGCGCTCACGAGCCTGCCGACTGCGGTGGCGTTCCCGCCCGCGGACCGGTTCTCGCCCTCGTCGGTGGCCTCGACCGTGACCTCGATGCGCGGGCGGCCCTCGATGACCACCCGGTGTGCGCCGTCGCCGTCGGGCGGCGTCGGCCAGTCCAGTGCGCAGGACGGATGGATGCGCGTGATGTGCTCGATGATGATGCGGGGTTCGCCCTCGACGATGCCTTGCACCTCGAACCGGACAGCGCCCTGGGTGCCCGCCTCGAACTCGCCCATCGTCCTGGTACTCACCATGGTCTCAAGAGGGCGCCGGTCCAACGTCTCGCGGATGTCGTCGAGTTCGACGCCGAGGGCCCTGGCCATCAGCCGCACTTGGCCGCCCCAGACCATCGTGGGGACCGTCGGCGCAAGCATCAGAGGCTCATAGTCCATCGGCTGTCCCATGCCGACCAAGTACCGGACGGAGTCCTCCTGGTCGTAGGTGGAGTAGTCGAAGATCTCCTGACAGCGGATCACGTCCACGGTGGTGCCGAGTCCGCTGATCAGCAGCGGCAGTACGTCGTTGCCCCAGCCGGGGTCGACACCGGAGACGAACAGCGAGCCGCCGCCCTCAGCGATGGCGGCCAGCACCGGATCCCGCAACTCCGGCGGGGCGCCCAGCCGGTCGTAGAGCGCGTACACCGCAGGGGTGACGACTACGGCTCCGCCCCGGATCGCCCTGATGATGTCGGTGAGGGCCTCGTCGGGGCGGATGTCGCCGGACGCCGCGTACACCACCGCCTGGGGACCGGCGGCCAGCACACTGTCGATGTCGTCGGTCGCGGCAACCCCCAGACCGCGGTCGAGCCCTCCGAGGTCGCCCGCGTCGCGGCCGACCTTGTCGGGGTTGTGGACGAGCACGGCGGTGAGCGTCAGCGCCGGATGGGCATCGACGGCACGGATCGCCGCGCGGCCGACGTTGCCGGTACCCCAGACAACCGTGGAAATCATGCGCGGAGGGTAGCGAGAGGGCGCATCAGTTCATAGTGGCGTGACCGGAAAGAATTCCAATCGCTCGTGCGTAGCAGGGCGGCGAGTGGGCGTTCCCGGACAGCGTGCCGTTCGCGCGGATCGCCGAGGCCATTCCCTCCGGGGACGGTGCGGATCTCGTGGATCGGGCTGCAGACGCTCGCTCCCGAACCGTCCCTGTCCTGAGCTTCCGGACCCGGCCGGACATACGTCACGGCTTCCTCGGAGCGACCGGTACCGTAGGTACAATCTTGTGCGCCTCCTGACGGGCTGCATGAACCGCCAGAGGAACAGATGAGGAAGCCATGACGACGAACCGCGGACGCAAGGACGTCATCCGGGACCGGATGGCCGCGACCGGCGAGTCGTACAACGTCGCCGCCCGCAACCTGAAGGCGATGAAGGACATGGGTGCCACGCGTGAGGCCGTCCTCACCCAGCGCTGGCGTCCCGCCGACTCGCTCGACGTTCCGTGCCCCTGCGGTGGTACGTGCGAGCCGGGCGAGCGGTGCGAGCGCTGCCACGCGCTGCACCGGCATGTGGCGCGCTACCCCGGCAGTGTCACGGACGTGGAGACCTGGGCGGACCGTTACGACTGCACGGGCTGCGCGTCCTCGTACATCCTGACGGTCGTGCTGCCCGGCCGGCCGTGGGGTGTCGCCGAGACGGTCGTCCAGGGCGGGTCCGCGGAGCCGGTCGTGCGGGCCAGGGTCTTCCCGGGGGTCGCCCACCCGCTGCTGCGGCCGGAGCACCCCGAGGGCGAGGACGAGGGCTGACGCCCGGCGTCAGCCCTCGCTCAGGTCGTGGCCGTCAGCCCTCGTCGGGCGTCAGGCGCAGTGAGATCGAGTTGATGCAGTACCGCTGGTCCGTCGGGGTCGGGTAGCCCTCGCCCTCGAAGACATGGCCGAGGTGCGATCCGCAGCGGGCGCAGCGGACCTCGGTGCGGACCATGCCGTGGCTGCGGTCCTGGATCAGTTCGACCGCGTCCGTGTCCTTCGGGTCGTAGAAGGACGGCCAGCCGCAGTGCGACTCGAATTTGGTGTCGGAGCGGAACAGTTCCGCGTCACAGGCGCGGCAGGAGTAGACGCCCGTGGTCTTGGTGTCGGTGTACTCGCCGACGAAGGCGGGTTCGGTGCCGGCCTGGCGCAGGACCGCGTACTCGGCGGGCGTCAGCTCCGCCCGCCACTGCTCGTCCGGCTTCTCGATGTCGTACGACACGTCGCTCCCTCAGCTCGACAGGTGGTCCAGGATCTGCGGGCCGAGGTCCGTGACGTCGCCCGCCCCCATGGTGAGAACGAGGTCGCCGGGCTTCGCCATTCCCGCGATGGCCTCGGGGACCGCCGCCTTGTCGTGTACGGCGGTGACATCGGCGCCCGCGGACCTCGCGGCGTCGATGATCAGGTCGCTGGTGATGCCGGGGATCGGGTCCTCGCGGGCCGGATAGATGTCCAGGACCACGGAGGCGTCGGCCAGTGCGAGGGCCTGGCCCATCTCGGCTCCGAGCTCCTGGGTGCGGGAGAAGAGGTGGGGCTGGAACACGACCAGGAGGCGGGCGTCGGATGCGGCGCCGCGCATCGCTTCGAGGTCCGCGGTCATCTCGGTGGGGTGGTGTGCGTACGAGTCGATGACCTGCACGCCCGCGGCCTCGCCCTTGAGCTGGAGACGGCGCTTGACCCCCGTGTACTTGCCGAGGGCCGAGGCCAGGTTGTGGGCCGGGATACCGAGGGCGACACCGGCGGCGAGGGCCGCGACCGCGTTGTGGGCGTAGTGGCGACCGGGCACGGAGACCGTGAAGGTGAGGTACTTCCCGTTCAGGATGACCGTTACCTCGCTGGTCAGGCCGCGCGGGGTGACCTTGTGGACGCGTACGTCGGCGGTCTCGGACTCGCCGTAGGTGACGACCTTCACCGAGGACAGGGCGCGCACCCGCTTGGTCAGCTCGACGGCGCCGGGCTGGTCGGCGGCGATCACCAGGGTGCCGTCGGGGACGATCTTGCCTGCGAACGTCTCGAAGGATTCGTAGATCTCGTCCATCGAGGCGTAGTTCGCGTGGTGGTCCAGCTCGACGTTGAGGACGATCGCGACCTCGGGGTCGTACTTCTGGAAGCTGCGGTCGCTCTCGTCCGCCTCGGCGACAAAGATCTGGCCCTCGCCGTGAGCGGCGTTGGTGCCGGGGCCCGCGAGGTCTCCGCCGATGGCGTACGAGGGGCCGAGGTTCAGCTCGGACAGGGCGACGGCCAGCATCGATGTGGTGGTCGTCTTGCCGTGCGTACCGGCCACCGCGATCGCGCGCAGGCCCCCCATCAGGGAGGCCAGCGCGTCGGAGCGGTGCACGACGGGGATCGACAGCTCGGCCGCGCGCACCAGCTCCGGGTTGTCGGCGCGGATGGCGCTGGAGACGACCACGCACGAGGCGTCGTCCGCCAGATGTCCGGCGGCGTGCCCGATGTGGACGGTCGCCCCCAGCGCCCGCAGCGCCTCGGCCGTTCCCGACTCCTTGGCGTCACTGCCCGCGACCTTCGCACCGCGCTGGGTGAGGATCTTCGCGATGCCCGACATTCCGGCGCCGCCGATGCCGATGAAGTGCGGTCGTTCCATGGCGGCAGGAATACCGGGTGCCATGCGTGTGTCTCCCCAGAAGTTGAAACGAGTACCCGCCCAGCCTATTCGCTGTGCGCGAAGAGCTTGAGCACCGGTACGCCGACCTTGTGCCGGGCCCTGGACGCCCAGTCCCTGTGGAAGAACTCTTCCACGTAGTGCGGCGCGGTCAGCACGATGACTTCATCGGCCTCCGCGTCGTCGACCACGGACTTCAGCTTGTCCAGCGGGTGCTCCTCGATCACCTGCCCGACCGCTTCGGAGCCTGCCTGCCGCAGGGCCTCGAGCGACACTTCGAGCGCCAGTTCGGCAGACTGCCTGGCATTCTTGCCCTCCGGCTCCTCACCCTCCCGGGCGGCTTCCTTCAGTTCGCCCATCGCCAGGTCGTCGATGGCCCGCAACAGCACATCGGCCTGGTCACCGCGCGGCTGCATGAGCACGACGAAGGAGGTCCGCTCCTCCCCGTGCAGGGTGGTGACGAACTCGACGTCCTCGGAAGTGAGGGGCTTCTCGATCATCAAAACGCTGGTGAACACCACAGGCGCCCTTCTGCTTCAGTAACCGTCGCCGGTCTCTGCTGAAACCATCCTTCCCCGTGGTCGCACGGGGTCTGCGAGTAATTGTGCCCACCGGAAGCTAACCGGAGCGGTAAATTCCGCCGATTGTCAGATCCGACGGTATCGGGTGAAGAGGAACCCGGCCTCTTCCAGCATCGATGTCAGGGAGAATCGTTCCGGCACGGCCACCGAGGGGCCACCGGCGATCCGCTGCGCGTCTCCGGCGGTCAGCATCGGCGAGAGGGTCAGACAGAGCTCGTCCAGCACCCCGGCCGCCACGAACTGGCCCAGCATCCTGGGTCCGCCCTCGGTCAGCAACCGCTTGAGTCCGCGGTCCGCCAGCTCACGTACGGCCCTGGCGGGGTCCACCCGGGAGCCCTCCCCCGCGATCACCACCTCGGCGCCCGCCTTCCGCGCCGCCTCGATCCGGTCCGCAGGGGCTCCGTTGCCGGTCAGCACGAGAGTCGGGACGAGCGGCGAGACGAAGAGCGGCAACGAGAAGTCCAGGTCCAGGCTGCCGCTCACCACGGCGATCGCCGGTGCGGGCCCCTGCCCGGCCGCTGCCCGGCGGGCGGCGAAGGCCTCGCGGGCCCTGGCGGGCCGGTAGCCCTCCAGCCGTACGGTCTCCGCCCCCGCCACGACCACATCGGCCAGACCGCGCAGGGTGCCGAAGATCCGCATGTCGCTCTCGCAGGAAATCGGCTGCGAGCGCCCGTCGTGCTGAGCGGCGCCGTCGAGCGTCGAAACCATGTTGGCGCGCAGCCAGGGGCCGTCCTGCTCGGGGTACGCGTAGGCGTCGGCCAGATGGTCCAGACTCCACTCCCCCTCGTCGTCAGCCGGTGTCGGGTCGGTCACAGGGAAGAGGCGTCGCATGTTCTGCAGTCTGGCACGGCGCTTAAGGTTGATGGTTGTGTCGTCCTCCATCGCCGTGCCGGGGCAGAGCCCCATAGCCGAAACGGCCCCGCTGTCCCTGTGTGCCCTTGAGCCGCACGTCCCTGCCGACCGCCTGGTCGCCGAGATGGTGCCGCCGCCGCGCTTCGACTCCGTACGCTTCGATACGTACGTCCCGGACCCCAACCAGCCCAGCCAGACCGAGGCGGTCGGGGTCCTGAGCGGATTCGCGGCCGGGCTCGGCGGGGCACACGCCAGCGGCTCGGGCAAGCGCAAGTGGTTCAGCAGGAAGCCGGCCGCGCCCGCGGGGCCCCTCGGCGTCTACCTCGACGGCGGCTACGGCGTCGGCAAGACGCACCTGCTGGCCTCTCTCTGGCACGCCACGCCCGCCGCGCCCTCGCTGAAGGCGTTCGGCACCTTCGTCGAGCTGACCAACCTGGTCGGTGCGCTGGGCTTCCAGCAGACCGTGCGGACGCTGAGCGGGCACCGGCTCCTGTGCATCGACGAGTTCGAGCTGGACGACCCGGGCGACACGGTTCTGGTGTCGTCGCTGCTCAGCAGGCTGGTCGAGGCCGGGGTCGCGCTCGCCGCCACCTCGAACACATTGCCCGGCAAGCTGGGCGAGGGCCGGTTCGCCGCCGCCGACTTCCTGCGGGAGATCCAGGGGCTGTCCGCGCACTTCCATCCGCTGCGGATCGACGGCGAGGACTACCGCCACCGCGGGCTGCCCGAGGCGCCCGCGCCGTACTCCGACGAGCAGGTCACCAAGGCCGCGTACGCCACCGAGGGCGCGAGCCTGGACGACTTCCCCTCGCTCCTCGACCATCTCGCCCGGGTCCATCCGAGCCGCTACGGCGCACTGACGGACGGACTGCGGGCGGTCTGCCTCACCGAGGTCCAGCCGGTGCCGGACCAGTCGACCGCGCTGCGGCTCGTCGTCCTCGCCGACCGGCTGTACGACCGGGAGGTGCCGGTGCTCGCCTCCGGGGTCCCGTTCGACAAGCTGTTCAGTGAGGAGATGCTGAACGGCGGGTACCGGAAGAAGTACTTCCGGGCGATCTCCCGGCTGACGGCGCTGGCGCGCGACGCAAAGGGTCTGGTGGCGCAGTAGGTTCGGGGCGTACCCCCCTTCGGGGGCGTACCACCGAGGTGCCTCGGCGCGCCTCGTATCTCCCGTATCACCGCGCACACCGTTTGAAGGGATCCAGTATGGCTACCACGCGTCAGGCGCACACGGTCTGGGAAGGCAACCTGATCGAGGGCAAGGGTGTCGTCACTTTCGACTCCTCCGGCATCGGCGACTACGAGGTCTCCTGGCCGTCCCGCGCGGAGAAGGCGAACGGAAAGACCAGCCCCGAGGAGCTCATCGCGGCGGCGCACTCCAGCTGCTTCTCGATGGCGCTGTCCAACGGCCTGGCCACCGCCGGTACCCCGCCGACCCGACTGAACACCCAGGCCGACGTGACCTTCCAGCCCGGTACCGGCATCACCGGTATTCACCTCACCGTCCAGGGCGAGGTGCCGGGTCTCGACGAGGCGGGCTTCCTCAAGGCCGCCGAGGACGCCAAGGCGAACTGCCCGGTCAGCCAGGCGCTCACGGGCACGACGATCACGCTCACCGCGTCCCTGGCCTGACCCCACGGGCCCCTGCGGACCCGTGACACGCACGAGGCTCAGTGACCCGCGTGGTTCCCGCGCGGCGATACGCGTGGTACACACATGCGGGTCACTTCTCCTGTCCGCCAGCAGGGAGTTGCCTCATGTCATCAGCAGCAGCACGACAACTCGCAACACGACGACAGGTCCTGGCCGGCAGCGGCGCGGCCGTTGCCTCGATCGCCTTCGCCGGGGCGTTCTCCGAACTCTTCGCGGGTACCGCCGCCGCCCGTGGACACAGCGGCTACGGCCCGCTCGTGCCCGACCCGGACGGTCTGCTCGACCTCCCGAAGGGCTTCCGCTACCGGGTCCTGTCCCGGGAGGGCGACCCGCTCCGCTCCGGCGAGGGCCAGGTCCCCAGCAACCACGACGGCATGGCCGCCTTCGCGGGCCGGCACGGACACGTCCGTCTCGTACGCAATCACGAGAACCGCGCCACCGGAAGAATCCCGGTCCCGACCGTCGAGGGCCTCACCTACGACCCGATGGGCAAGGGCGGCTGTACGGCCCTGGAGCTGGACGGCCGCAACAACGTCCTCGGCGAACGCGTCGCCATCGCCGGTACGGCGGTGAACTGCGCGGGCGGCCGCACCCCTTGGAACACCTGGCTGACCTGCGAGGAGACCGAGGACAAGGCCGGCACCAACGGTTACACCAAGGACCACGGCTTCATCTTCGAAGTGGACGGCGCCGATCCGCACCGCACCGGGGCCGTGCCGCTCACCGCGATGGGCCGCTTCCAGCACGAGGCGATCGCGATCGATCCGAAGAACGGGATCGTGTACGAGACGGAGGACGCCTTCGACAAACCGTTCGGGCTCTTCTACCGCTTCCTGCCGAACAAGCCGCTCGGCGGTACGGGCTCGCTGCGGGCCGGCGGTCATCTGGAGGCCATGCGGGTGCCGGGCGTCCCCGACCTCTCCGTGGTCCAGGAGACCGGTGCGAGCTTCGAGGGCATCGAGTGGGTCCCCGTACCGGATCCGCCGGCCACCGGAACCCCGATCAGGTTCCAGGACTTCGGCCCGAAGGGCATCACCCACGCGCAGAAGCTGGAGGGCTGCTACTGGGGCGGGTCGTCGGTCTACTTCGTCTCCAGCTTCGCGCACAGCTCGCAGGGTTCGGCGGCCGATCACTACGGCCAGGTATGGCGGTACGAGCCGAAGCGGCGTCGTCTCACGCTGGTGATCGCCTTCGGCCCCGCTACGGACGTCCAGCTGCCCGGCGAGTCCCCCGACAACATCTGCCTGGCCTCCGACGGGGGGCTGATGGTGTGCGAGGACGGCGACGGCGCGCAGCATGTGTTCGGCCTGACGCGGGGCGGCGAGGTGTACGCGATGGCGCGGGGCCGGCAGAACATCGGGACGCCCGAGGAGCCCTCGTGGGGCGAGTTCGCCGGGGTCACGTTCGCTCCGGACGGCGGGACGATGTTCGTCAACTGCTATACGCCGGGGACGACGTTCGCGGTGACGGGGCCGTGGCGCTGATGCGTTGATGCGCAGGGGGCGGGCAACTGTTGCCGGCACGGCGGCACTCGATGAGCGTGATCTGCCTGCGCTACCCCTTCGTCGGCGGCTTCGACGAGCGGGTGCGTGCGCACGCGGCGCGGCTCACCGCGGAACCGGCTGCCGGTGCCCGGGATCTGTGGACGTACCTGGAGGTCCGGGACGCCGCACGGGCCGCCCTGCTCGCCTTCGACGTAGCCGGGCCGGGTGCGCACGCCGTACATCTGTGCGCGCCCGAGACCCTCGTGCCGTTTCCGACGGAAGAGCTCCTGCGCCGCCATCACCCCACCGCCCGGCTCCTGCGCCCCCTGCCCGGGCGTACCGCGCCGGTGGACACCACGGCCGCGCGGCGGCTCCTCGGCTTCACAGCGGAACATCTGCTCGATGGCTGATCAGACACTTCTCGGCGGCTCCACGGCCGGAGTGAATCCGAGAACGACTTCGATGCGGAGGATCACCACATACAACTGTCAGTCAGATAATCCGGTACTTTCCGTGAGTGACGAACTCTGTACGGAATCTGACGGCTCTGACTGTCCTGGGCACGGTACTCGGCGGCCTTGCCGGGTGCGGGAGCCCCGGAGGCTCCCCGGCTGCGGAGCGTACGCCCGTTGTCGCCGACGCACCGTCGCAGACGGCCTCGGCACCGCCGCTCGTGAGCGCACCCCCCGCCGCGACGGAGCAGCCGCCCACCATGACACCGGGCCCGGGCGCGCTGACGCCCGTCTTCACGCGCGGGGCCAAGACGGCCGGGAAGGTTGTGGCGCTGACCTTCGACGCCGATATGACGGCCGACGAGGGGCCGCGCGCGGCTGCGGGCGAGCACTTCGACAACCCCGGACTGATCGCGCTGCTGCGCCGACTGAAGGTTCCCGCGACGGTGTTCATGACGGGGCGGTGGGCCGATGAGTACCCGACGCAGGCCCGGTCCATCGGCGCCGATCCGCTCTTCGAGATCGCCAACCACTCGTACAGCCACTACGCCTTCAAGTCCCCCTGCTATGGACTGCCGACCGTGGCGAAGGGCGAGATGCGCGGCGATGTCGAGCGGGCCTTCGCCGCGTTCCGGAAGGCCGGTGTGCGCAATGTGGTGCCGTACTTCCGCTTCCCCGGCGGCTGCTACGACAATGCGGCGCTGCGCGCGCTCGCGCCCGAGAAGGTGACGGCGGTGCAGTGGGACGTCGTCAGCGGCGACGCGTTCGCGACGGATGCGGACGCGGTGGCGCAGCAGGTGTTGAACGGGGTGAAGCCGGGCTCGGTGGTCGTCATGCACTGCACCCGCAGCGCGGCACCGGTCACGGACGAGGCGGTGCGCCAGGTGGTCCCGGAGCTGCGCAAGCGCGGGTACCGCTTCGTGAAGGTCTCCGACCTGATGCGAACGCGCCCTGCCTAGCCGGAGCACGCCGTGCGCTGGGCCTCCTGCCATTCGCAGACCGGGCAGAGCGTGACGCCCTTGACCGACTCCGGGTACTCGGTCGGCTTCCGGCACAGCACGCACTCGGCGTACGGAGGTCCCGCGGCGGGTGCGGGGGCCACGGCAGGCGTTTTGCAGTACGACTCGTCCACGCGTACGCCATTGCGCTCATCCATGCGCAGGAGACTACTCAGCCGCGCAGCGAGGTGAGCCTGCAGGCGAGCGCGGCCACCGCCGCTGCGATCGCGGCGGCTGCGACGAGCGGCAGGAGCGGCACGTGCACCGTGCCGGTCTGCGAGCCGGTGACCAGACCCGTCACGGCGTGGTTGGCCGGCGAGCCGCTGGTCACCAGGGCCAGCAGTGCGGCGAGCACGGTGGTGGCGACGGACCAGCCGCGCCGGTGCAGCAGCGGCCGGGTGCACAGCGCACCGACGGCCGCCCCCAGCAGCACGCAGCAGACGGCGGCGAGCAGTCCGGCGAGCCCCGCGGGCAGCAGTGGCACCCGGACGGTGTTGTCGGTGCTGGTCGGCGAGCTGATCAGCAGCACGATCGGGGTGGCGACCGCGCCCAGGAGCCCGGCGCACCCGAGCGCGACGAGCAGCGAGGCGAGGTGGACACGCGGCGATCCCGCCACCGCGGCAGCGACGGTACGGGCAGCGGGCGGCTCCTGGTTGACGCAGAGCCGTACGAGCCAGGCGGTGACGGGCAGGAGCCCGGCGGCAGCGTAGCCGAGCGAGTCGAGGACGGGCTGCCCCGACTGGACGCCGATGCCGAGGAAGGCCGCGTACAGCAGTACCGGGGCGAGCCAGCGCTGGGAGCGGATCAGCAGGGCGGCCTGATAGCGGAGGAGGGCGGTCATGGCACCTCGGGAGTCGAGCGGTTACAGGGGGTCGGTGCAACGGCCGTGGGGGCGGACCCGGGAACGGCACCCGGGTCCGGGGTGGTCGTGCCCGGGGCGGCAGCACCCGGGGCGGCAACACCCGGGGCCGTCGTGCCCGCGGCGGCAACACCCGGGGCCGTCGTGCCCGGGGCGGCAACACCCGGGGCCGTCGTGCCCGGGGCCTTCGTGCCCGGGGCCTTCGTGCCCGGGGCCGTCGTGCCCGCGGCGGCCTTCGTGTGCGGAGCGGCCTCCGGCTCCGGAGCGGCGCCGGGGGCGGTCGTCAGCTGTCGGATGTGCCAGGGCGGGCGCGCGGCGAGCAGCGCGCGCAGCAGCGCGTCGGAGTGCGCGGCCGCGACGGTGAGCCGTACGGCCCCGTCTGCCGCGCGCGTGCGCTCGGGCGTACCCGGCAGCCCGGCGGGGAGTGCGGCGCCCGGTGGGCCCGCCGCCTCGATGCGTACCTGCGGCCCGGTCCCCGCGGCTCGCGCCACGGGTACGGCGGCGAGCCCGTGCCCCTCGACCCGGAACGCGGCGTCGACCACCCCGGCGAGCCGGCGCGGGTCGTGGTCGACGAAGACGACGGTGGAGCCTGCCGCGATCCGCTCGGCCACGGCCCGGTCCAGCTCGTCGCGGGCCGCGGCGTCCAGGCCGGTCCATGCCTCGTCCAGGACCAGCAGCTCCGGTTCGGCGAGGAGCGCCTGGGCGACGGCGACCTTCTGGCTGGTCCCTTTGGAGAGTTCCGGAAGAGGTGTACGGGCATGGCCGGCGGCCCCGAAACGGGCGAGCCACGACTGCGCCCGGTCCGCCGCCTCGGAGGCCCGCAGGCCGTGGATCCGGCCGAGGTGGACCAGGTACCCGGCCGCGGTGAACGGCAGCGCGGCCGGGAAGCGCTCGGGGACGTATGCCGTACGGGGCCTGCGGCCGGTGATCCGGCCCTCTGTCGGGGCGTCGATCCCGGCGAGCAGCCTCAGCAGCGTCGACTTGCCGGTGCCGTTGGCACCCTCGATGCGGATCAGGGTGTGCGGGGGCAGGTCGAGGTCGACCCCGCGCAGCACCCATGGTCCGCCGAGGCCGTACCGGCGGCCCACCCCGCTCAGGTTCAGTTGGCCGATGCCTTCTCGGGCTTGGCCTCGCTGGGCCGTACGATCACGAATCCCTCGCCGTCCAGCCGCAGTTGGACGGCCTCTCCGGACCCGCCGCGCATCATCGAGCCGAAGCTCTGCGAGCGGTGCAGCGATGTGGTCAGGTTGGCGCTCCAGCCGACCACCGCGTCCGTGTCGACGCACACCGGCTGCTGGGGCGTGACGGGTATCACGATGGGGTGGCCCTCACACATCAGGCCGAGCTTGCCGTATCCGGTGAAGACGCTGTTGAAGATGCCGCCGCCGGTCATCCCGGCGCCCTTCACGGTCTTGATCTCGTAGGAGAGCGTGGCGTCGAAACAGAGCACGTTGCGGCCGTTGATGGTGAGGACGTCGCCCTGCTCCATGTCCACGATGAAGCAGTTGGCGGCCTCGTGCGCGAACCAGGCCTCGCCCTGGCCGCGGACCGCCATCAACGGCAGCCCTTCACCGGTGACGGCGCGCTTGAGCAAGCCGCCGAGGCCCTGACCCTTGCGCTCGAACTGCAGATCACCGCGGAAGGCGATCATCGCTCCCTGGCGGGCGTGCATCTCGCCGTTGACGGCGTACTTGATGGATTTGGCGTTCTGCAGGGTCATCCCGGGGGCGGTTGCCTGCTGCGCCATGTTCTCACTGGAAAAGAGATCACTCTTCATGCGGTGCATCCTCACCCGGAGCGATTCATTCCGCCAAGAAGCGTTTCTCGGGCGGCTGGCAGACTGGGACGAGTGAGCGACAACGACACCCCCGTATCCCCGTCCGAATCCCCGGCCACGTCCCACTCCCCCGCGGCGGACAGCCCGTTCAGGTCCGAGCGGACGCGCCGCGACGAGGCCCAGCAGTTCGTGCTGCCGCTGGTCGTGCACATCGAGAAGACGGCTCCCCCGGCCCGTACCGACGCGCTGCGGACCGCCGCCCGCGCTGTGCTCGTGATGCTCTCCGACGAGCGGTCGGCCGACGAGGGCGAGTGGGCGCGGGCGATGCGGGACTGGCAGGACGCCCGGATCCGCAAGGTGGTGCGACGGGCGCGCGGCGCGGAGTGGCGCAAGGCGTCCGCGCTGCCCGGCATCACGGTCACCGGCGAGAGCGCCGAGGTGCGGGTCTTCCCGCCGGTGCCTCTGGACGGCTGGCCGAAGGAGCTGGCGAAGCTCCAGGTGTCGGGGACCGATCTGGACGACCCCGAGCCACCGGCCGCACCCGATCCCGCGAGCCCGGTGCTGTGGCTGAACCCGGAACTGGACATGTCGGCGGGCAAGGCGATGGCACAGGCCGGGCACGGCGCGCAGCTCGCCTGGTGGGAGCTGTCGGAGACGGAGCGCAAGGCATGGCGCGAGGCGGGCTTCCCGCTGTCGGTCGCCACTTCGGAGGCGGGCCGCTGGCAGGAACTCACGGTGAGCGGGCTTCCGGTGGTGCGTGACGCCGGGTTCACCGAGATCGCTCCGGGGTCGTGCACCGTGGTCGCCGACCACCCCGCGCTGCGCGGCTGAGCGGGGTCAGGGGCCGCTCCCCTTGTCCGCGGGGCCCGTTGAACATCCCGGTGCGGTGATACGTACCTCCCGGTACTGCCGTACCGGCAGCGCCAGTTCGCCGATCTGCTGAGGAACGCGCACGGCAAGGTCTTCGCTCTGATCGCCCAGGTCCGGCACACCACCCGCAATTCGCTGATCCGGCAGCCGGCGGCCGACGCCAACCAGACGGTGCTCGACCACATCACCATGCTGGAGGGCACCGGCTTCGTCGACTTCGACGCGATCGCGCGCGAGGCGGCCGGCGCGGCGACGGCCGGCCCGACGAGACCGCCCGCTCCCGTCGGCACAGTCGTACCGCCGGTGCCGGCGGAGCCGACCGGGGACATGCCGTTCACCTCGCGGCCCTCCACGATGCCGATGCCTTGACCACCCCGGACCGGGAACCTCAAATCAACCTCTGAACGTCCCCCTCTTCGGATTCACCACCGCCCGTCAGGGCCATTAGCCCTGCACGGAGTGGAGGAGGGGGACGACATGAAGCTGGGAATCGGCATCGGCTGGCGGCCGGAGATCGCGGACGCCGTCGAGGCACTGGCGGGGATCGACTGGGTGGAGGCGGTCGCGGAGAACATCTGCACCGACCATCTGCCCGATTCGCTGGTGCGGCTCAGGGCGCGCGGTGTCACCGTCGTCCCGCACGGTGTCTCGCTCGGCCTGGGCGGGGCGGAGCGCCCCGACGCCGGCCGGCTCGCGGATCTCGCGGCCCGGGCCGAGCTGCTCTCCACGCCGCTGGTCACCGAGCACATCGCGTTCGTACGGGCCGGGGGGCCGCGCACCGCCTCGCCGGGGCTGGAAGCGGGCCATCTGCTGCCCGTGCCACGGACCTGGGACGCGCTGGACGTGCTGTGCGAGAACGTACGGATCGCGCAGGACTCGCTGCCGGTGCCGCTGGCACTGGAGAACATCGCGGCGCTGATCTCCTGGCCCGACGAGGAACTGTCCGAAGGGCAGTTCCTGGCGGAGCTGGTCGAGCGCACCGGCGTCCGGCTGCTGATCGATGTCGCCAATCTGCACACCAACCACGTCAACCGCGGCGAGGACCCGGCCACCGCGCTCGACGAGCTGCCGGTGGAGGCCATCGCGTACGTACATGTGGCGGGCGGCGTCGAGAAGGACGGCGTCTGGCACGACACCCACGCCCACCCGGTCACCGAGCCCGTACTCGACGTCCTCTCCGGACTGCGCTCCCGGGTCGACCCGCCCGGCGTACTCCTGGAACGGGACGACGACTTCCCGCCGGCCGAGGAGCTGGCGGGCGAACTGATCACGATCCGCGCCACGCTGGACCGGGCGGCTGCCCTCGGCACCGGCGCGTCGGCGCACGCCGGGACATCCGTATCGCGACCTGCCCGGGACCCCGGTCGGTTTCCAAAATCCGTGCGCGACCGGGTCGCGGTCGCCCAGACCGCGTTGCTCTCCGCCCTCGTCGCGGGCACCCCCGCTCCGCAGGGCTTCGACCACCGCCGTCTCGGGATCCAGAGCCGTGCCCTGGCCGCCAAGCGGGCCGGGGTCGTCGCCAAGGTGGCACCCGAGCTGCCGGAGATTCTGGGCGCCGGCTACCGGGACGCCTTCCTCGCGTACGCCAGGACCCGTCCTATGTCCGCGGGCTACCGGCGCGACGCGCTGGACTTCGCCGAGGGGCTGCTGATCGCCGGCCGTCCCACCGACGACGCGGCACGGCGCCGGCTGACCCACTGGTGGCAGGACCGGGCCGCCGCGCGACCACCGCGCCGCTCCACCCGGCTGGTACGAGCGGCCCGCGCGGCCCTGGTCGGAAGGTGACCGGCATGAACACCCTCGCAGTGCTGGTGGATCTCGGCATCGTGGTCTCGTCGGTCCTCCTGATCGTGGGGCTCACCCGTGCCCGCGGCGGGTCCGGCGGCCCCGCCCACGACCTCTTCGAAGTCGCTTTCCTGAACGGCGGTCCGGGCAGGGTGGTGGACACCGCGCTCACCGCGATGCAGACGGACGGGCGGCTCGCCATCGGCGGTCCCGGCATCGTCGCCGTCCAGCAGATGGACGCCCGTGACCCGGTGGAGCGTGCGGTGCTCCAGGAACACGCCATGGCGCCCAGCGGCGCGCTGCACACCCTGCGCGACGCGGTGATGCGGCACCCCGCGGTGCAGGAGATCGGCGACGCGCTCGCGGCCCGCGGTCTGCTGGCCTCGCCCACGGCGAGCCGTACGTGGCGCCGCTGGGGCATCGCGCAGGGGCTTGTCTGTTTCCTGGCCATCCCGCTCACGGTCGTGATGACGGCTGTGCAGTCCATGGCCGACTACGCAGCCGACGTGGACTTCGCCGTACCGTTCATCTTCAAAGTCCTCCCCTTCCTGCTGGTCGGCTTCCCGACCGGCTTCGTCTGCGCCGCCGTCGCCCGGGGGCGGGCCACCCAAGCGGGGCGCCGGGCCGCCGAGGCGTACCGCACCGCCCATGCGTACAACCCGCACCCGGCCCATCTGGTGGCCACGCACGGACTGCGGGCCCTCCCCGATCCCGTACTGCAGACGCAGCTGATCGCGGCGGCCAGGATGCGCCCGGCGGGACGGCCCCTGCACTCGGGCTCGCGCTCGTCCTCGTCCTCGGACTCCTCCGGCATGTTCGTCGCACCGGCGGTGTGGTGCGCCGGTAGGGGCCCCGGCAACGGCAGCTGCGGAAGCTCCAATGACGGTGGCAGCGGAGGTGGCGGTGGCGGTGGCGGGTGCAGTTCGGGGTCGAGCTGCGGTTCGGGGTCCAGTTGCAGCTCAGGGTCCGGCTGCGGCGGGTCGAGCGGCTCCAGTTGCTCCAGCAGCAGCGGTTCCAGCTGCGGTGGCGGGTCCAGTTGTGGCAGCAGCTCCTGAGCGACCGCGGCGTCCCGCTGCCCGGCCCACGCCGCCGAACCGTCCGCATGCTGCACAGGCCATGGCGTTCCACGCCCGTCCCGCATAGAAATCCGCCATGCTCTGGGTACTGTTTCTGCTGGTCGCATGGGGTGCGGCAGCCATCTCGTGCATCCGGCTCTGTATCGTCGCCGCCCGCACGGGGCTGCTGCACGACGCATCCGCGAATTCTGTACGGAAGGTGCCGGACGGTCCTGAACTGACCCTGTACGAGACCGCTTTCCTGGCCGGCGGACCACACCGGGTGGTCGATCTGACGCTGGTCACCATGCATCTGCGGCGGCGGCTGCTGCTCGCCCACACCGGGTGGGCGACGGTCGTCGACCCGGAGGGCCGGGACGAGATGGAGCGCACGGTGATCCGTGCCATCGGTCCGCAGGGCCAGTCCCGCATACGGCCTGTGCGGACGGCCGCGGCGACCGCCGAACCCGTGCGCGCCCTGGCCGACCGGCTCGTCACCGCGGGTCTGGCCGTCCCCGGCGGCGCCGGAACCGATGTCGCCGCCGCGGTCCGGGCGGTGCGCGGCGTGGCTCTGCTGGTGGTCGCGATGGGCGCTGTCGCCCTGTTGATCCCCGGTCAGGAGCGCAGCGCCGGCGGTCCGGTGGTCCCGCTGCTCGTCTGGTTCGGGCTGCCGCTCGCACTGACGCTGGGCTGTCTGATCATCGCCCGGATGGAGATCCATCCGTACAGCTCCTGGGCCTCACCCGCCGGGCAGCGACTGCTTGCCGCGAACGAGATCCCGGCGGTAAAGGACCATGGTGTCCTGGCGGTGATTGCCGTACGGGGTGTGCGCGCCGTGGACGATCCGGCGCTGCGGGCCGCACTCGGGGCCCACCGTCCGTCCAGCTGATCGCTGACGAAAGGTCATTTCTCGTCAGCGAGACCGCCGTTGGCCAGCGGGGACAGCAGCGGCATGACGGCCCGACACCAGGACGGGCTGCTTGCAGACGACATAGTGGCTGAACAACCCGCCCTGCCGTTTCCTTGGTGGTCGGTCAGCACCGCCCCGGGACCTCTGAGCAGAAAGAGAGCCCCGGTGAAGAACATGGTTGAGCAGCAGCGCGCCTCACCCAAGCCTGCCGCCGACGCCCCGGAGCGGCCGGCAGTGTCCGCCGGCGACTGCGGGCTGCTTCTCCGCGTGCTTCTCTGTGGGTTCCGGGGTCGCCGCAGGTCGGAGCCTGCGGCGAACCCGGAGCCGAACCCGGTGTCGCTGGAACGACGGGCAGCGCGGAACGCGCCGGTGCCCCGTCGTCTGATCTTCCGGGTTGGGGTGGTCGGAGCCCGCTCGCTACGCGAGTCCGGCCACCAGGTCTGCAACCGACTTCCTGCGCCCCGTGTAGAACGGAACCTCCTCGCGGACGTGCATCCGCGCCTCGGAGGCCCGCAGGTGGCGCATCAGGTCGACGATGCGGTGCAGCTCGTCGGCCTCGAAGGCGAGGATCCACTCGTAGTCGCCGAGCGAGAAGGAGGCGACGGTGTTGGCCCGGACGTCGGGGTAGCCACGGGCCATCTTGCCGTGGTCCGCGAGCATGCGGCGACGGTCCTCGTCCGGCAGCAGGTACCAGTCGTAGGAGCGCACGAAGGGGTAGACGCTGATGTAGTTGCGCGGCGTCTCGTCGGCCAGGAACGCCGGGATGTGCGACTTGTTGAACTCGGCGGGGCGGTGCAGCGCCATGTTCGACCAGACCGGCTCCAGTGCCAGGCCCAGCTTGGTGCGCCGGAAGAGGTTGTACGCCTCCTGCAGCTCGTCCGCGGTCTCGGCGTGCCACCAGATCATGATGTCGGCGTCGGCACGCAGGCCGGAGAGGTCGTAGGTGCCGCGGACGGTGATGTCCTTCGCCGCGAGCTGGTCGAACAGCTCCTGGACCTCATCGGCGTAACCGGCACGGTCCGCGGGCAGGACATCGCGCAGCTTGAAGACGGACCACAGCGTGTAGCGGATGACCTCGTTGAGGTCCTTGGCCTTCTTACCGGCGTTGGGGATCTTCTCAGGCGCACTCATACGGCTATTGTCCCGCCTCGCTCCGTGTGCCCTGAACCAGGGTCGACGTGGCGATGATCTCTTCCCCGGACCCGCCGGTGAGGTCGCGGACGATCTCGTCGGCGGCACGGTGGGCGCTCGCGATGCACGCCGGGATGCCGACCCCGTCGTAGACCGCTCCGCAGACCCGCAGGCCTGGCAGCTTGGCGACCTCGTCACGGATCCGGGCGACCCGGGAGAGGTGGCCCACCGGGTACTGGGGCAGTCCGCCGATCCACCGGGTGACCTCGGTGTCCACGGGCTTCGCGGCCAGTCCGGTCGCCTCGGCGAGGTCACGCAGCGATACGTCGACCAGCTCGCTGTCCTCGCGGTGCAGGTGGTCCTCCTCGCCGTACCGGCCGACGGAGGTGCGCAGGACGAACAGGCCGGGGGCGGAGTCGGCGACCCAGTTCCACTTGTGGGTGGAGAAGGTGGAGGCCTTGATGGTGCGGCCGTCGACCGGCGGCACGAGGAAGCCGGAGCGTCCGTCGAGTGCGCCGGTGGCGGCCACGTCGGAGCGGCGGAACGCCATGGTGACGAGCGCCATCGACGCGTACTCGACACCGGCGAGCTCGGCGGAGGCGGCCGGGGACTCGGCGGCGAGCAGGGTGGAGGCGGACCAGGCCGGGGCGGCGAGCACGATGCCGTCGGCGGTGATCACCCGGGTGTCCGTTCGGACGTCCCAGCCGCCGGTGGTACGGGTCAGGCCGAGGACGGGGGTGGCGGTCAGGATCTCCCCGCCCGCCGCGCGCACGGCGTCGGCGACCGCGTACGGCAGGGTGCCGATGCCGCCGTCGATGCCCTGGAAGACCGGTCCGGTCTGCTGCCGGGCCGCGGCCCGCTCCTGGATGCGCCGGACACCGTCGAGCAGCGAGCCGCCCTCCCGCACCACCTCGAAGAGCTGCGGTACGGCGGCGCGCATCGAGATCCGGTAGGCATCGCCCGCGTACACGCCTCCGAGCAGCGGTTCCACGAGCCGGTCGACGACCTCGCGGCCCAGCCGGTCGGCGACGTACGCGCCGACCGCGACATCGTCGCCGACGGCGGTCGGGGTGAGGTCGCGCTCCTGCGCGATGCGCGCGAGGCCCTCCGGGGAGAGCACCCCGCTGAGCGCCGCCGGGTCGCCGGGTACGCCCATCACATGGTCCTTGGGCATGGGCCGCAGGGCGTCGCGTGTCCAGACCGATGCGGTGGCGGTGGCGGGCGGCTGGAGGCGGTCGCCGAGCCCGACGGCGCGCGCCAGGGCGACCGCTTCGGGGCGCCGGGCGAGCATCGACTCGGCGCCCAGGTCGACCTGGGTACCCGCGATGTCACCGGTCATGAGTTTGCCGCCGAGCCGGTCGGTGGCCTCGAGGAGGGTGACCCGCAGCCCGGCCCCGAGGAGCCGGTGGGCGGCGGCGAGACCGGCGATGCCACCGCCGATGACGACGACATGACCCGTACCTGTGTCCGCGCGGTTTATTGAACGCTGCATGCCTCCACTCTCTCAAACCTCTTCCGAGTCCTGAACGTGACCGCTTCGAAACCGGTATCAGGCAACCCGCACCACCGCCCCGCACGTCGAACCGGCACCATCAACCACCCACCTCGGGGGAGCAGTTATGCAGACAGACCGGCATCCAGGCCGTTCATCCGTCCGTCGTTCGCGCACGATCCTGGCCGCCGGGCTGCTGGCCGGCCTCCTCGCACTGAGCGGCTGCGGCGCCGCCGGCAGTGCGAGCGACGCGAGTTCCGGGGACGACAAGAAGGCGATCTCCGCGGACGAGCGGGGCGCCGCGGACACCGCGGCCGGGAAGACGGCACAGGATCCGCAGGAGGCCGGCGGTTCGCCGGCGGAGCGGAAGAAGCCCGACGCCCTGCCCGCCGGCACCCATGTCATCCGTACCGCCACGCTCTCGGTGGAGGTGAAGAGCGTGCCGAAGGCCGCCGCGGCCGCCCGTTCGGTCGCGGAGGGTGCGGGCGGTCTGGTGGCCCGCGAGGAGACGGAGCGGGTCGACGACACGCATGAAATGTCACATATCGTGCTGCGTGTTCCGCAGGGTGAGTACGACGCGGCGCTGCGGGATCTCGCGGGCGCCGGGAAGCTGTTGTCGCGCACGTCGTCCGCGAAGGACGTCACCGACCAGGTGGTCGACGTGGAGAGCCGGATCGCCACCCAGCGGGCGAGTGTGGCGCGGGTGCGCAAGCTGATGGACCGGGCCGAGAAGCTCACCGATGTGGTCGCACTGGAAGGCGAACTGAGCAGTCGTCAGGCCTCCTTGGAGTCACTGCTCGCCCAGCAGGAGTCGCTGAAGGACCGCACCACACTCGCCACGATCACGCTCGACCTCTCCGAGCCGGAGACGGTGGCGAAGGACGGCGACGACGACCCCGGTTTCCTGGACGCGCTCGGCGGTGGCTGGCACGCGTTCGTCACGATGCTGCGGTGGCTCGCGATGGCGGTGGGGGCCGCGGCCCCGTTCCTGGCCACGGCCGTCGTACTCCTGCTGCTGTGGCGGCTGCTCCCGGGCCGCCTGCCCGGACGCCGTGCGCGGCGGGCGCCCGAGCGGTCCGAGTCCTCGTCCACGCCCCCGGCGTCGTAGCGTGGTCCCTTCGGACTCGGCGTCGAAGGGACCAGGCATGACGGCGGAGCGACTGGTAATCATCGGCGGTGACGCGGCGGGCATGTCCGCCGCGTCCCAGGCCCGCAGACTCAAGGGTCCCGACGAGCTGAGCATCGTCGCCTTCGAGCGGGGCCATTTCAGCTCGTACTCCGCCTGTGGCATCCCGTACTGGGTCGGTGGCGACGTCGCGGAGCGGGACGACCTCATCGCCCGTACGCCGAAGGAGCACCGGGCCCGCGACATCGACCTGCGGATGCGGACAGAGGTCACGGAGATCGATGTCGCCGGGCAGCGGGTGCGGGCCTTGGACCGGGAGACCGGTGAGACGTACTGGACGGGCTTCGACAAGCTGGTGATCGCGACGGGCGCCCGGCCGGTGCGTCCGGCGCTGCCCGGTATGGACGCACCCGGGGTGCACGGGGTGCAGACGCTGGACGACGGGCAGGCGCTGCTGGAGTCGCTGGACCGGGTGGCGCCGGGGCGCAGGCGGGCGGTCGTCGTCGGGGCGGGCTACATCGGCGTCGAGATGGCGGAGGCGATGCTGAAGCACGGTTTCGAGGTGACCGTGCTCAACCGCGGCGAGCAGCCGATGGCGACACTCGACCCCGACATGGGGCGGCTGGTCCACGACGCGATGGACGGCCTGGGCATCACCACGGTCAACCGGGCCGAGGTCACCGCGATCCGCACCGGCCCGGACGGCCGGGTCCGCGCCGTCGCCGCGGGCGACGCCTCCTACCCGGCGGACGTGGTGGTGCTCGGTATCGGTGTGGAGCCGGAGACGACGCTGGCGCGGGCCGTCGGCCTCCCGCTGGGCCCGCACGGCGGCCTGCTCACCGATCTGTCGATGCGGGTCGTCGGGCACGACAACATCTATGCGGGCGGCGACTGTGTCGAGGTCCTCGACCTGGTGGCGGGCCGTACCCGCCATATAGCGCTGGGCACCCATGCCAACAAGCACGGCCAGATCATCGGGGCCAATGTGGGCGGCGGCTATGGGACGTTCCCGGGGGTGGTGGGTACCGCGGTGAGCAAGGTGTGCGATCTGGAGATCGCCCGCACCGGGCTGCGGGAGAAGGACGCCCGCGCGGTGGGCCTGCGGTTCGTCACGGCGACGATCGAGTCGACGGGCCGGGCGGGCTACTACCCGGGGGCGCAGCCCATGACGGTGAAGATGCTCGCGGAGTACCGCACGGGGCGGCTCCTCGGTGTGCAGATCGTGGGCCGGGAGGGGGCGGCCAAGCGTGTGGACATCGCGGCCGTGGCGCTCACGGCCGGGATGACGGTGGACCAGATGACCGCCCTGGACCTGGGCTACGCCCCGCCGTTCTCACCGGTCTGGGACCCCGTCCTGGTGGCGGCCCGCAAAGCGGTGACGGTACTGCGGCGGGCGGGCACCGCCTGAGAGCCTGTCGGGTGACCTCCGGTCGGATAGCGGACGCGGTCTGGTGCGTGCGATTCCAAGGCGGAGGAGGGAGTCGACGCGAAGGGCCCCCCATGCCTTCAGCTATGGGGGAGTTGGTGACTGACGACAACGCGGGAAGCGTGCGTGCCAGGACGTGGCCGCCCGGTCGGAGGTCACCCGACAGGCTCTGAGTGCGCGGTGCCCGGCGCCCGGTCCCCTCGGCTCAGCGCTCGGTCCGCTCGTGCACGTACTCCACGAGCCGCGTCAGCGCGTCCGGGTCCATCGACGGCATGACGCCGTGGCCCAGGTTGAAGACATGGCCCTCGAGACCGGCGGCCGCGTCCAGCACTTCCTGGGCCTTCTCCTGCACCACCGTCGTCGGCGCGAACAGCACCGCGGGGTCGAGGTTGCCCTGGAGCGCCTTGCCGGGGCCGACCCGCCGCGCGGCCTCGTCCAGCGGAACCCGCCAGTCGACGCCGACGACATCCGCGCCCGCCTCGCCCATCAGGCCGAGGAGTTCGCCCGTGCCGACACCGAAGTGGATGCGCGGGACCCCGTACGGAGCGACGGCCTCGAAGACCTTCGCCGAGGCGGGGAGCACCGAACGCCGGTAGTCGGCGGGGGCCAGCGCGCCCACCCAGGAGTCGAAGAGCTGGACGGCCGAGGCACCGGCCTCGATCTGGACCTTGAGGAAGGCGCCGGTGATCTCCGCGAGCCGGTCGAGCAGATCCGCCCACAGCTGCGGGTCGCCGTACATCAGGGCCTTGGTGTGCTCGTGGTTGCGGGACGGGCCGCCCTCCACGAGGTAGCTCGCGAGCGTGAAGGGCGCGCCCGCGAAACCGATCAGCGGGGTGGAGCCCAGTTCGGCGGTGAGCAGGCCGATGGCCTCGGTGACGTAGCTGACATCCTCGGGCGTGAGGTCGCGCAGCCGGGCCAGATCGGCGCGGGTGCGGATCGGATCGGCGATGACGGGGCCGACACCGGGCTTGATGTCGAGGTCGATCCCGATGGCCTTGAGCGGTACGACGATGTCGCTGTAGTAGATCGCGGCGTCGACCTTGTGGCGGCGGACGGGCTGCATCGTGATCTCCGCGACCAGCTCCGGCATCATGCAGGAGTCGAGCATCGGGATGCCCTCGCGCACTTTCAGGTACTCCGGCAGCGAACGCCCTGCCTGGCGCATGAACCAGACCGGCGTGTGCGGCACGGGCTCGCGGCGGCATGCCTTCAGGAACGCCGACTCACGGGTGGCGGATGTCTTCGTCTGCTGGCCCATGGGGCGGTCGTTGGCACTCACACACAGAATCTTCGCACGAAGCCGCAAGCAGCCGGGCCCGCCCGGGTGTCCCTCCCTGCGCGAGGCTCCGGTTCCGCCTACTCTTCCCCGCATGGCTCCGGCTCAGGGACAGTTCTCCGATCAAACCGATGGCGCTGACAGCAAGGACAGCGCGGAGGGTGGTTCCGTCCCGCCCGCGTTCCGGTCGGCAGTGGACGCGCTGCGCTCGGCGCGGCTGCGTCCCGAGCTGGAAGTGGAGCCGACTCGGCCGCCCAAGCGGCTCGCTCCGTACGCGTACGCCCTGGAGGCCGCGGTCGTGGACGGCGAGGACGATCTGGCCGACGGCCGCCTCGTACTGCTCCACGATCCGGCCGGGCACGACGCCTGGCACGGCACCTTCCGCCTGGTGACGCTGGTACGGGCCGAGCTGGAACCGGAGATGGCCTCCGATCCGCTGTTGCCGGAGGTGTGCTGGTCATGGCTGACCGGTGCGCTGGAGGCGCGCGGTCTGTCGTACGGAGAGGCGGGCGGCACGGTGACCCGGGCGGGGTCGCACTACTTCGGTGCGCTGGCCACAAGACGCCCGGCGACGCAGATCGAGATCCGGGCGTCATGGACACCGCGCGAGGGCCGGGGCGGGGTGCCGGACACCGCGGCGCATCTGATGGCGTGGGGCGATCTGCTGTGCCAGATCGCCGGCCTGCCACCGTCCGGCTCCGCCGATGCCGCGGTGGTGACACTCCCCCAGCGGCGCGGCCCCCAGGTTCCCTGAACCTGTCCTGAATCCGCCCCGAACCCTTCCCCTTGCCGGTAACGCTGCGTCATAACCGTCGCAAAGTCACCGGCATTCTTTTCGTACAATCGATCGCATGTCCGATTTGCCCGAATTGTTACTCACCAAATAGTGATCTTCCTCTAAAGGAGGACGGGTCTGCTGCCGAAGAGGTCAATGACCCTTCAAGCACGGTTCGCCCCGGCTTCATCCCCGAGCCGGCCCGTCCCGCCACTCCCCAGGAGGCCTGGTGTCCGTTCTCCTAGAGCAGCCCGCAAGCCTGGTCGCCTACCGCCCGAACAAGCCGACGGCCATGGTCGTCGTGGCCGACCCGCGCGTCCGTTCCACCGTCACCCGCCATCTGTGGGCACTCGGAGTACGTGACGTCATCGAGGCGTCGTCCATCGCGGAGGCCCGTCCCCGCGTCGGCAATCCACGCGACATCTGCGTAGCCGACGTCCACCTGCCCGACGGTTCCGGGCTGACCCTGTTGTCCGAGACCCGAGCCGCCGGCTGGCCGAACGGCCTCGCCCTCTCCGCCGCCGATGACATCGGCGCCGTACGCAACGCCCTGGCGGGCGGAGTGAAGGGCTACGTCGTCACCGGCACCCGAACCAATATCGGCCACCCCACCCGTCCCGGCGTCGCTCCCATCGGCGCCACTGCCGCCCGTATGCACCGTCGGCCGCCCGGCACCCCGAGCCACCCGGGCGGCTACCGCGAACTGTCCGGCCGCGAGGTCGAGGTCCTCCGGCTGGTCGCCGAAGGCCAGTCCAACAAGGCCATCGGCGTCTCCATGGGCCTGTCCGCCCTGACCGTCAAGAGCCACCTCGCCCGAATCGCCCGCAAGCTCGGCACCGGAGACCGCGCAGGAATGGTCGCCGTCGCCCTGCGAACGGGCATCATCCACTGACCCCCGCACCCCGGCACGTGCACACAGCCATACGCACCGGCTGGTTTGCATTCATCGGCGCCCGTCGACGGAACGTTCCGTCGACGGGCGCCGTACATACACAGATACCCTTGACACGTGACCGACGCCCAAGAGACCGCAGCAGACACTTCACTGCGAACCACCGGGGGCGCTCCCCCGGACGACGTCGCCCCGGCGCCGATCCCCTTGCTCGAACCTCGAGAGGGCATTCCCCCGGTGGTGGCATCCGACGACGCCCTCGCCCGGGTGGTCGCCGCCTTCGCCGCGGGCTCCGGCCCGGTGGCCGTCGATGCCGAGCGCGCCTCCGGCTACCGCTACGGCCAGCGCGCCTACCTCGTGCAGCTGCGCCGCAACGGCGCGGGCAGCGCACTGATCGACCCTGTCGGCTGCCCCGATCTGTCGGGACTCGGCAGCGCCCTGAGCGGCAGCGAGTGGATCCTGCACGCCGCCACTCAGGACCTGCCCTGTCTGCGCGAAATAGGGATGACTCCCACCGGGCTCTTCGACACCGAGCTGGCCGGACGGCTGGCCGGCTTCCCGCGGGTCGGCCTCGGCGCCATGGTCGAGAACGTGCTCGGGTACTCGCTGGAGAAGGGCCACTCCGCCGTCGACTGGTCAACCCGTCCGCTGCCCGACCCCTGGCTGCGCTATGCGGCGCTCGACGTCGAGCTGCTGATCGATCTGCGCAACGCCCTGGAGGACGAGCTCGACCGGCAGGGCAAGCTCGACTGGGCGCGGGAGGAGTTCGACGCGATCGCCTCGGCGCCGCCCGCCCCCCCGCGCAAGGACCCGTGGCGCCGCACCTCCGGCATGCACAAGGTCCGCCGCCGCCGTCAGATGGCGGTGGTACGGGAGCTGTGGACCGCCCGTGACCAGGTTGCCCAGCGCAGGGACGTCTCCCCCGGCAAGGTGCTGGGTGACGCCGCGATCGTCGAGGCGGCGCTCGCGCTCCCACCGAACACGCATGCGCTGACCGCGCTGCCCGGGTTCGGCCACCGCATGGGGCGGCGGCAGCTCGAGCAGTGGCAGGCGGCCATCGACCGGGCCAAGGCGCTGCCGGACGCCGAGCTCCCCCAGCCCGGCCAGACCCTCGCCGGTCCGCCGCCGCCCCGCGCCTGGGCGGACAAGGACCCGGCGGCAGCGGCCCGGCTCTCGGCCGCCCGCGCCGCGGTGTCGGAGCTCGCCGAGCGGCTCCACATGCCGCAGGAGAATCTGATCACCCCGGACACGGTGCGCCGGGTCTGCTGGGAACCGCCGAAGAATCCGACCGCGGACGCGATCGAGTCCGTGCTCACCGGGTACGGCGCGCGGCGCTGGCAGATCGAACAGGTGACCCCACTTCTGGTCCGGGCGCTGGTGTAGGCGGCCTGAGGGCTCACCCCTGAGGGTCGTAATCACGCCAGGTTGCGCGACCTCCGGCCGCGCTCTGCCCTCAATCGCCGGACGGGCTGTTCTCACCGCCGCGTCCGGCGATTGTCGTTTCCGGCGCGGCTCGACACCTCCGGCAGCCGGCCACCGGCCCATCCGGCGTTCGCGGCCGAAACGGTCCTCGCGCCCGCCCCATCCGCATGTGACCTTCGCCGCTCCCACCACAAGGGCTGGGCAGTCTGGTTACCCGCAAGTAGCATGAGGGGAGCGGCGCGCCTGTGGGCGTGCCCCGCAGCAGTGCCATCCCGCACCCTGGAGGAGAGCCACCGTGCCTCGTACCATCCGGGACGTCGTCTTCGTCGACGGCGTCCGCACCCCGTTCGGCAAAGCGGGCCCCAAGGGCATCTACCACGAGACCCGCGCCGACGATCTCGTCGTGAAGGCCATCCGGGAGCTGCTGCGCCGCAACCCGGACCTGGACCCCGCGAAGATCGACGAGGTCGCCATCGCCGCCACCACCCAGATCGGCGACCAGGGTCTGACGCTGGGCCGCACCGCCGGAATCCTGGCCGGTCTGCCGCAGTCCGTCCCCGGTTACTCCATCGACCGCATGTGTGCGGGCGCCCTGACCGCCGTCACCTCGACGGCCGGCTCCATCGCCTTCGGCGCGTACGACGTCGTCGTCGCCGGTGGTGTCGAGCACATGGGCCGCCACCCGATGGGCGAGGGCGTGGACCCGAACCCGCGCTTCGTATCGGAGAAGCTGGTCGACGAGTCCGCCCTGTTCATGGGCATGACCGCGGAGAACCTGCACGACAGGTACCCGCAGATCACCAAGGACCGCGCCGACCGGTACGCGGTCCGTTCGCAGGAGAAGGCCGCCAAGGCGTACGCCAACGGCAAGATCCAGCAGGACCTGGTGCCGGTCTCCGTGCGCCGCACCAACGCCGAGGCCGGGGAGACCGGCTGGGGCCTGGTCACCGCCGACGAGCCGATGCGTCCGGGCACCACGCTGGAGTCCCTCGCCGGTCTGAAGACCCCGTTCCGCGCGCACGGCCGCGTCACCGCCGGTAACGCCGCGGGTCTCAACGACGGTGCCACCGCTTCGCTGCTCGCCGCCGAGGACGTCGCCCGCGAGCTGGGCCTCCCGGTCAAGATGCGCCTCGTGTCGTACGCCTTCGCGGGCGTCGAGCCCGAGGTCATGGGCTACGGCCCGATCCCGTCGACGGAGAAGGCCCTCGCCAAGGCGGGGCTGACCATCGGCGACATCGGTCTGTTCGAGATCAACGAGGCGTTCGCCGTGCAGGTGCTCGCCTTCCTCGACCACTACGGCATCGCCGACGACGACGCGCGCGTCAACCAGTACGGCGGCGCCATCGCCTACGGTCACCCGCTGGCCTCGTCCGGTGTGCGTCTGATGACTCAGCTCGCCCGTCAGTTCGAGGAGCAGCCTCAGGTCCGCTACGGCCTGACCACCATGTGTGTCGGCTTCGGCATGGGCGCGACAGTCGTCTGGGAGAACCCGCACTTCGACAAGGCAGACGGAGGCAACAAGTGAGCTCCACCACTGAGCTTCTGAAGGGTGCGGCCGAGCTGTTCCCCGGCGAGGTCGTCACGCAGGCGCACGTGCGCCACCTGGACCTTCCGGCCGGTGCGGGCCGCTTCGCCCTCATCACGCTGGACAACGGCCTGGACCACACCAAGCCGACCACCTTCGGACCGCAGTCGCTGGCGAACCTGAACGCCGCCGTCGACCAGGTCGAGAAGGAGGCCGCCGAGGGTGCGATCGCCGGTATCGGCATCACCGGCAAGCCGTTCATCTTCGCGGTCGGCGCCGACCTCAAGGGCGTCGAGCTGCTGAAGAACCACGACGACGCGCTCGCCATCGGCAAGGGCGGCCACGACGTCTTCCGCCGCCTCTCCGGCCTCGCGGTCCCGACGTTCGCGTACTACAACGGCGCGGCGATGGGCGGCGGTGTCGAGGTCGGTCTGCACTGCTCGTACCGCACCGTCTCCAAGGCGCTGCCCGCGTTCTCGCTGCCCGAGGTCTTCCTCGGTCTGGTCCCCGGCTGGGGCGGCTGCGCACTGCTGCCGAATCTGATCGGTGCCGACCGCGCGGTCTCCGTCATCATCGAGAATTCGCTGAACCAGAACCGCCAGCTCAAGGGCAAGCAGGTCTTCGAGCTCGGGATCGCCGATGCCCTCTTCGAAGGTGCGGACTTCCTGGAGCAGTCGCTGATCTGGACCGCGAACGTGCTGAACGGCACCGTCACGGTGGAACGCCCCGAGGTCGACCGTGGTGACGCCTGGGACCGGGCCGTCGCCCGCGGCAAGGCCATCGCCGACTCCAAGGTGCACGGCGCCGCCCCGGCCGCGTACCGCGCGCTGGAGATCATCGCCGCGGCGAAGGACGGCGACCTGAGCGCCGGCTTCGACGCCGAGGACCAGGCCCTTGCGGACCTGATCATGGGCGGCGAACTGCGCTCCGGGATCTACTCCTTCAACCTGGTCCAAAAGCGTGCCAAGCGCCCGGCCGGTGCCCCGGACAAGGCCCTGGCCCGCCCGGTCACCAAGGTCGGCGTCGTCGGTGCCGGTCTGATGGCCTCGCAGCTGGCGCTGCTGTTCCTCCGCCGTCTGGAGGTGCCGGTCGTGCTGACCGACATCGACCAGGTGCGCGTCGACAAGGGTGTGGGCTACGTCCACGCCGAGATCGAGAAGCTGCTGGGCAAGGGCCGCATCAACCAGGACAAGGCCAACCGCCTCAAGGCCCTGGTCTCCGGTGTGCTGGACAAGGCCGAGGGCTTCTCCGACGCCGACTTCATCATCGAGGCCGTCTTCGAGGAGATCGGCGTCAAGCAGCAGGTGTTCGCGGAGGTCGAGGCGGTCGCCCCGGCGCACGCGATCCTCGCCACCAACACCTCGTCCCTCTCGGTCACCGAGATGGCGTCGAAGCTGCAGCACCCGGAGCGGGTCGTCGGCTTCCACTTCTTCAACCCGGTCGCGATCCTCCCGCTGCTGGAGATCGTCCGCGGCGAGCAGACCGACGACGCCTCGCTGGCCACGGCGTTCGGTGTGGCGCGGAAGCTGAAGAAGACCGCGGTGCTGGTGAAGGACGCCCCGGCGTTCGTCGTCAACCGTATCCTCACCCGCTTCATGGGCGAGATCCAGAACGTCATCGACGAGGGAACCTCCGTCGAGGTCGCCGAGAAGGCCATCGAGCCGCTCGGTCTGCCGATGTCGCCGCTGGTGCTCCTGGAGCTGGTCGGCCCGGCCATCGGTCTGCATGTCTCCGAGACCCTGAACCGCGCCTTCCCGGACCGGTTCACCGTCTCCGAGAACCTGGCCGCGGTCGTCAAGGCGGGCAAGCGCGGCTTCTACGTCTACGAGTCCGGCAAGCCGGAGCTGGACCCGGAGGTCGCCGCGCTCCTCAAGCAGGGCGATGTCGTCCTGTCCGAGGAGCAGGTCCGCGACCGAGTCCTGGACTCGGTGGCGCAGGAGATCGGACTGATGCTGGACGAGGGCGTCGTCGCCGAGGCCCAGGACATCGACCTCTGCCTGATCACCGGCGCGGGCTGGCCCTTCCACCTGGGCGGCATCACGCCGTACCTGGACCGTGAGGGCGTCTCGGAGCGGGTGAACGGCAAGAAGTTCCTCGCGCAGGGCGTGGCGAGCGTTCCGGCGTAACGGATTCGCTCCGTCCCGGCCGACTGAGGGGCGTGGGGAACTGCCGACCGGCCACAGCCGGTCGGCAGTTCCCCGCGCCCCTTTCGGGCGTGCCGTACAGCTGGTCGCGCCCACGCGGCGGAGCCACATATTCGGCCCGTCGGCGGCGCGTGCGCCCCTGGGCGCATGAAGGCACTGCTGGTG
>NZ_JBIURV010000031.1:0-43216 GCF_044741025.1 Streptomyces sp. NPDC088246 | reverse complement strand
GTCGACGGGGCCGACGTCGTCGGGTCCGTGCCGGACGGCTGGTGGCGCGGCCGGCTCGCGGTGTACGGGGAAGGGCGTCGACGCGATCCTGGTGGTCGACGGGGCCGACGTCGTCGGGTCCGTGCCGGACGGCTGGTGGCGCGGCCGGCTCGCGGTGTACGGGGAAGGGCGTCGACGCGATCCTGGTGGCCGAGGGTGCGGCGCGAGGGGTCGAGTCCGTGCCCGGGGTACGGGTGGAGTCGGCGGCGGGCGGCGGGGACGACCACACCGTGGAGCCCGTGGGGCGGCTCGGACGCCCGTGCACCGTGGTCACCGCCGACCGTGAACTACGGCGCAGGGTGGAGGAAGTGGCTGCCAGGTGTGGGGGGGCCGAGGACCGTGTATTCGTGACGGCCCCGCACCGCGTCACCAGACGGGCAGGGCCGGATAGTGCTCGCAGTCCGGGCCGCAAGGCAGGCGCCCGGACATCGACGTGTGCAGCCAACTGTCCTCGGGAACGCCGTGCACCTTCAGCTCCAGACGCGCCGGAGGTGAGTGGATGGCGCTGAACACCGCGACGAACTCCACCGTGTAGGTGCCCGGTCGCCAGTCGTGAGGGTGCGTGACCCGCCAGCTTCCGTCGTCCTGCACCGGGGCCTCGGCTATCAGCCGGCCCTGCTCCAGCACCATGATCTTCTGGACGCCGCGCCCAGCCGTGCCCGAGAACCGGGGGCGGGGGCCGCTCCACGCTCCCCGGCGCGGCCCGATCACCTCGGGCGCCTCCAACCGGTCGAGAACCTCGAACTCCGTCTCCGCCTCCGTGGACACCGCGGTGCCTGCGAGGGCGATCGCAGTCACCTTGTGCCGGCCGGCGGGCCATCGCACGGCACGCCGCCACTGCCATGTCCCGTCCTCGGCGGTGCGGGTCCCGCCGAGGTAATCGCCCTCCTCGAAGAAGAGCACATACTCGGCGCCCTCCGGCGCCGTTCCCGTCAGCTTGCGTCCGGCACCGACCAGTTCAGCGAGGGCCGGCGACGTGACGGCCGGGGCGACGGCCACCTCGGGCTGCGCGGTCAGCGCGAGCTGCGGCTGCTGCACGGTGAACTCGGTCTGCACCGGCGGCATCTGCCCCGGCGCCAGCCGTTGGATGTCCACTGTCCCGGGCGGCAGTCCCGGAACGCCGGCCAGACCGCTCGCCACGAGCCGAGCCACTGCCCGGGCCCCGACATGGTTGAAATGGGAGGCGTCGATGATGCCGTGCGGGTGCGCCGGGTGCTCTCCCGGGTCCAGCCACCGGAAAAGACCCCGGGCCCGCATGGGACCCAGCTCGGCAAGGAGCTGGGTGGTGGAAGCGGTCATGTCGATGACCGGGCAGCCGAGTTCCGCGGCGGCCTCCAGAGTCAGCCGCGGGTATCCGTCGCGGGTGTCCACCGGACTCCCCGAGATGTCGAAGACGCAGCGGGCCGCCGGGGTCAGGAGGACCGGCACGGCACCCTCGGCCCGGAGCGCCTCGACATACAGCCGCAGATACTCCTTGTACTCCTGCGGGCCGTGGTAGCGGTTGAGCTGGTTGATGCGCTGCTCGACATGGCCGAAGGCGATGAGCACGACGTCACCGTGGCTGACGAGCGTGAGCAGCGCCGCGAACCGCTCGGTGTAGTAGTCCCGCAGCGTCATGGCGTCGCGCGCGTAGTTGCGTACGTCGCAGTCGGGCCCCACGAACTCCTCGAGGTACTGCCCCCAGCCCGCGAGCGGCGCCTCCTCCGCGGTGCGGGAGGCAGCCACCGAGCTGCCGATGACGCAGATCTTTCGCATGTCTTCTTCTCGTCTCCATTGTCACGTGGGGCCCCGGGTCGGGGTCAGCACGCCTGCCAGGGGCCGAAGCCGACGCCCGGCCGAGATTCTTCCTGCCGCGCCCAGTGCAGTCGGCTGTCGGTACCGAGCACCGCGACGACCGCCCGGCCGTGCGCGTCGGCGGCGATCGCCGGTGCCCCGACCATCTGGATCTCGTGGCGTTCCCAGTCGGGCCGCGCAGAGATGTGGTCGTCCGCGGACAGCACGGTCACCGCGGGCCTGCTCCGCTCGTCCCTGCGGGCGACGACCAGAAGATCACGGTCCGGGGCGAGCAACCGGGCCGCGGCGACGGCCCCGGTGCCACCGTCGTCGCTGAGCCGCTCCACCCGCTGCTCCCACGTTCCGTTGGGACGCTGCTGGTGGCGCATCACCGCTCCGGAGTCCTCCTCCCGGTAGAACAACGCCATGCGGTTGCGGCCGACCTGCACGGGAGTGAGACCGGAGGCCGGCCGCCAGCTCTCCGGCACGCCGGTGACCAGTTGGTCCTCCAGCTTGAATGGTCCGTACACGGCGTCCTGCCGCCATCGCACCCCGCCGGTGCGGTTCGTGGCGTACATGTCGATACGGCCCGTGGAGCGCAGCACAGTGGTCAGGGCGTCCTGCATCCAGCGCCCACCGAGCGCCTCCCAGGCGGTCAGCCCCTCCGGCGTCTCGCGTCGCAGGCTGACGCCCACCGAGAAGTTCCGTACGAAGACATGGAGGTGGCCGGCCGGGTCCACCACAGCCGCGGGCACACCGACCTCGCGGCAGCGCCGCCAGTCGCGGGTGCTCTCGTCGGGGTTGCCGAGAGACTCCCAGGGCAGCACGGAGCCGGTGTGCGCCTGGCGCCACATGCGCACCACTTCGACATCGACCCGGCCCTCGGCACCCGGGAGGCGGCGCAGTCCGACCAGGTGGACGCCGCCGGTGCGGTCGGGGGCGACGGCAAGGTGCGGCAGGAGGTCACCGCCGGGCAGCAGGAGCGGTCCCTCGAAGCGTCCGGCGCCGGCTTCGGTCTCCGTCCACACTGCGGCCTGGTCGCCGAGGACCGCGTAGGCGGCGAGCCGGCCGTCGGTCTGCCGGTGCAGCCACTGTGTGCCCTGCGGGTAGCGGCTGCGGGTACTCCAACCGTAACGGCGGATGTCGGCTCCGTCACCGAGTTGGAGGTCGCCGCAGTAGCGGTGCGCACAAGCGTGGCCGTCGGCCCCCGCGTACACATCGACCAGGGACTTCTTCAGCGCGTGGGAGCGCTCGCTCAGATTGTTCGGCCAGTTCTTGTTGCCGTAGCCCGTGAAGTGTTCGGTCAGCGGCGGTCGGCCTCCGGAGCGCAGGTGACGGCGGAGCGCCTCGCGGGCGAACTGGGCTGTGGCGGTGTGGTCGGCGTGGTCGCTGGAGGTGATGCCGCCCACCTCGTCGTACGACTCGTGCAGCGGGTCCGGGTCCATGGTCCACAGCAGCGTGGGCTGCGCGTAGGAGAGAAGTTGCGCGAGGGCGGCGACGACGTCCTCGCAGCCGAGGGCCAGCGGTTGGTGCAGCTCGGACTCGGCGGCGACGAGGGTGGGCTGACGGGCGGCGCGTCCGTCCCACAGGCTCGTCAGCCGGACCGACGGCTGGTCTGCGGGGAAGCCGTGTGCGGCGTCCACCATCCGCAGGCCCAGGAAGAAGAGCTGCACGTGTGGCGCCTCCGACAGATAGCACCGCTCCGCGGCCACACCCGGCACGAGTTCGACCGGCTCCCGGACCCAGGGGGCCTCCCTCTTGCCGAGGACCATGGTGGCGTAGGCGGCGCGCAGTCCGTTCTGGCGTGCCTCCATGTAGCCGGCGAAGTCGACCGGGGCCTGCTCCCGCAGCGGGTCACGGGTGTCCACGTTGCGCCCGTCGGCCTCGCCGGCCGTGAGGTAGACGCTGGTGACACGGTGGCCTGCGGCCAGCAGCCGGTACAGATCGGGATTGACGAAGTAGAGATCGTCGTCGGCGTGGGCGAACACCTGGAACAACGAGGTGGAGTTCGCCTCGGCGGGCTGGGTCATGGTCGGTGGACGCTCCGATCGGGCGCGGCTGACGAACGGCAGGCGGTGCGGGACACGCTCACAGCGGCCACCCCGGCAGATGTCCGGCGTGGAAGCGCTGATTGCGCGGGGAACCTGCCTCGAACTGGCTGGCCACCGGGAAGTACGACGGCAGGAACGCCGCCAGGACGGCATCCTGCTCGTCCTCGGTGACATCACCGTCGTGGTAGTCGTTCAGGCAGAAGACGTCGTGCGGACGGTTGAGCTGGAGGCGGGAGAGCCGCTGCTTGTGCTCGCTCAGACCCACGTTGACGAAGCCGCAGTTGATGCTGCCCGGTGCCGAACGCTGTGTGTGGAAGCCGAAGTAGTGGTGCAGCGACGACGCGATCGCAAGGTCGGAGTGACTGCGGAAGAGGCTGGCGGCGGTCGCCTCGACGGCATCCGGGTAGTGACGCTCGATGTCCGCGAGGACGCTGCGGCGCAGCGGGTGCGGCGCGTGCAGGAACGAGTGGGCGAGAACCTGCCCGAAAGTGTTGGCTATCAGACCGCGGTTGTTCTTGGCCGCGCTCATGTTGAACTCGTCACCGGTCGTGGCCGGCCCCATGGGCACAGTTGTCGGAGACATGAAGTGCTTGGCGACGCCGTTGCTGTGGAAGAAGACGCTCGGCTGGAGCACACGGCCGATGAACACGTCGTCGTTGAAGTACAGGAAGTGCTCGGACAGCCCGTCTATGTGGTGCAACTGACTTTCGATGGCGTGCGAGTTGTACGTGGGCAGCACCGACGGGTCGGCGAAGATCTCCCTGTGGTCGACCACGCGGACCCGCGGATGGTTCAGGTCGAGCCATTCCGGCACCTGCTGGTCGGTGACCAGGTAGATGGTGCGGATCCACGGGGCGTACATGTCGATGGAGCGCAGCGAGTAACGCAGTTCGTCCCGGTCGCGGAAGCGGGCGGCGCTGCTCGCGGAGTCCTCGGTCTGCATGCCGAGGGCGCGCATCACCGCGTTCTTCCGCTCCAGCCAGGAGATGTCGCCTCCATTGACCCATGTGTACACGGCGTCGACGGGGAAGTCGACGTCCCCGTGGACGGCATGGGCGTACGGCTCGATGGTGGGGTAGGTGCGCCCGCCGAGCACGGTCCCGGTCACGCTCATGGTCTGCGTGGGCACCCTGTCGCCCACCACGGTGCGGACCGGGGAGACCATCATGTAAGGGTCCTCCGGGTCCTCCTCCCAGAAGTTGATGGTGCAGCCGTAGACCCCGGCGAGGCGGAGGGTGCGGGCGGGCGTGACGGCGTTCTGGTAGACGCGCACGGCCGAGCAGGGGGTCTGAACGTACTGCTCGGCGAAGGCGGCGAGGACTGTGGCGGTCGGGTTCTGGCGTTCGTTGAGCAGCGCCACGTAGACCGCGCTGCCACCGTGCGCGGCGGTGAGCGCCTTGAGCACGGCCTCCCGGTTGGAGGCGTGGACGGCGACCGCGTGCCGGACGTTGGTGTCCCGGGTGACGAAGTACGGGATCTGCGCGTGTTCCAGGGCTGTGGCGACCAACGCCAGATTGTGCTGGACCACGTCCCAGGGGGATTCGCTCCCCATCCGACGGCACAGCTGTCCGCCGTCGCGCACGAGACCTCGGTCGGAACGGAGCAGCCGCTCCTCCAGGGCCCGCTGTTCCTTGGTGTCGATGGAGGTGGCGGGGGCCGGGGCGGCCGGACGGAGGATCCCTTCCTGGCCGCTCATCAAGGAGTGCAGCGCCTGCCGCTCCGCCTTGCGGGCCTCACGCTCCCCGGATGCCCGCTCGCCTTCCAACTCGGCGAAGACGTTCTCCCACATCGCGGTCACCACGGGCGGAGCGAGCCGGGCGACCGATTCGGCGGCCGCGTGCCCCATGCCGTGGCGCAGAGGGGCGTCCTCGATGAGCCGGATGAGCGCCTGGGCGGCGGCATCGGTGTCGCCCGCCGGCACGAGGATGCCGGTCTGCCCGTCCAGGACGACTTCGCGCGGGCCGTTGGGGCAGTCGTAGGAGACCACGGGCACACCGGCGGCCTGGGCCTCGGTCAGCACCAGCGGGAAGGCCTCGTTGCGGGAAGTCATGAGAGCGATGCTGGCCTTGGCCCACTCCTCGGCCAGGTGGGGGGAGTTGCCGTTGAGCTGGACACTGTCGTGCAGGCCGAGCACGTCGATCTGTCGCCGCAGGGCGCCGGCGAGTGGGCCGTCACCGAAGATGCGCAGCGTCCAGGTGGGGTGCCGACGGGCCACGGTGTCCCAGATGGTGATGGCGTGGTCGATCTGCTTCTCGCCGACCAGACGGCCCGCGATGACGACGGTCCGGGTCTCCAGGGTGGAGCGTGGCCGGAACCCGCGCGGCAGGGCGTTGGGGACGACATCGATGCGCGGCGCACTGTGGCCGAGGGTCTCGGCGAACCAGTTGCGCGTGCGGTCGCTGAGCACGGCGAGCGCGTCCAGGCGGGAGGCGTAGCGCAGCAGCGGTTCGGCGCTGGGACCCCGCAGTTCGGAGACACGGTGCTCCTGATGGAGCGTCATCACATGCGGGGGTGCCAACTGCACCGCGAGCGCCATGAGCGCCGGCGTGGTGGTGATCAGCAGATCCGTGTCGGTGTGCTGAAGCGCGTACTCCAGTTCCAGGTCGGTCAGCCTGCTGAACGCCGCTTCCCAGGCGGGATCCACCAGGGTGCTCGGCCGGTCGGCCACCTGCGCCCATGCCTCGGCGGTCAGGCCGGTGGGGCGGATCGGGACGGGAACGGGCCCGGTCCGGTCGATCAGATAGTCGACACGGATGCGCTCGTCGACCGGGAAGAACAACTGCGGCTGGGTCTTGAGGATGCTCAGCACGCGGACGTCGTGGTTGCCCACGAGTTCGGCGGCCTGGTTGAACACCGCTCGTTCGGTGCCCCCGACGGCGTCCGCGGTGAGCAGGAGAAAGGTGATCTTCATTGTGTGCGGTTACGCGGCTTCCGTCATCGGGCTGCACTGGATGCGGAAGTTACCCGCGGGTGTGTAGCGGGGCAGTACGAGCATGGGGTGCCGGCCGACGGGCGTCACGGCGGTCTGCCGGAAGGCGAAGACCCGCCCGGGGTTGCGAACGTCGTGCAGGCGTCGCCCCAGGCGCATGTCGCGCAGGTTGTCCGAGCACAGGACCAGGTCCCACTGCTCGGCGCGGTCGCGGCGCGGCGCCATGAGGTGCAGCGGCACGGACACCCGCCACAGCCCTCCGTCGAGCCGGTCGACGTCGGCCTTCAGACGACGCCCGGAGGCGACGAACTCGGCCCAGGGGGCTTCGGGTTCACCTCCGACCACGCGGAAGGCGACCTCGACCTGGCTGTGGGCCACATGGACACGCACGACCTCCGCCGAGGGCTGGGACGGGCTGAACGTCACCCGGGCGCTCCCGGTGACGCTACGGCCCAGCCGGTAACGGGCCCCGGTCGCCGCAGATGCCTCCATGGGCCGCGTCGGGCCGCCGTACGGCACGGGAAGGTCGACGAGGAGCAGGGGCAGCGTGCGGCGGCGCAGCCCCCGTGACAGGCGCAGCCGGATCTTCCAGCGGCCGGGGGTCAGGGGCAGGCCGCTCACGTCCTGCCCGAGCAGGATCGCGGCGTCCATCGCGACGCCTCCGTCGTGGTCGGTGTAGACCTTGGCGGCTGTGGCGAGCCGACGGCCTCGGCGTCTCAGTTCGATCCGGGCCCCCTCGTCCGGCCGGACCCAGTGCGGCATCCGGGCGTGCAGGTTGACGGTCTGCCCGTCGAGCACCGCGGCATAGCGGAGTACGGCCGCCCGGCCCTTGCGCCGGGGCAGGAAGAACCGGCGCAGCAGGACCGACCGGACGCGAGTGGTCTGGCGGCGCATCCGGCGGCGCAGTGCGCGCAGGGGTCGTCGGCGCTTCATCGGGCGACTCCGTCGGCGAGGCCGTGGTGGGTGGGGACCGCGTCCAGACTCGGGGGCAGGATGCGGCGGTCGGTGAGCCGGGTGGGACCGGTGGCCCCGTCGGGCAGCTCGTATCGGCTGGGGACGGGGAAGTAGCTCTCGAGGAACGACCGGACCATGCGGTCCTGCGCCTCGGGGTCGGGATGCACGACCGTGTCGTTGAGGCAGAACGTGTCGAAGTTGCGGCGGGCGAGCAGCGAGTTCAGGCGGCGCCGGGCCTGGTCGGCGGCGAGGTCCACATAGACGTAGCGCAGGTTGCCGACGGTCGCGCGGCTGGTGTGGAAGCCGTAGTAGTGGTGCAGGGACGACGCGATCGGTACATCCTGGGGCGAGCGGAAGCGTGAGTGCTGGGTGCGGCGGTGCTCCTCGCCGTACACCAGCTCGATGTCGGCGAGGACACTGCGGCGCAGTGCGTGCGGGGTGTGCTTCATCTTCTGCGCGATCCGGGTGCCGAAGGACCGCTCGATCAGGGCCCTGCTGTTCTTGCCCGCGGCGTTCACCGGCAGGTCGTCGTGGTTCGAGGAGCCGGTCGGCACGACCGCCTTGGACTGGAAGAACTTGCTCAGTCCGTTGGCGTGGAAGAAGTGTCCGGGGGTGAGCGGGCGGCCGAAGAACACGTCGTCGTTGAGGTACAGGAAGTGCTCGGACAGCCCGTCTATTCGGTGCAACTGGCTCTCGATGGCATGCGAGTTGAAGGTCGGCAGAGCGGTGGGGTCGGAGAAGATCTCGCGGTGGTCGACGACCTGCAGGCCCGGCACGTCGGTATCGAGCCACGCGGGCACCTGCCCGGCGGTGACCAGGTAGATGTTGCGCACCCAGGGTGCGTACTGGTGCAGGGAGCGCAACGAGTAGCGCAGCTCGTCGCGGCTGGTGAACCGGGCGTCGTTGGCGGCCTGCGCGTGCAGACTCGGAGCGGGCGCGCCGGGGCGCCCCGAACGGGCGGCGTCCCGTTCCGCCGCCCACACCGGGTCGGAGTCGTCGACCCAGGTGTAGACGACGTCGATGGGGAAGAGGTGGTCGTCCGGCAGCGGCTGGGTGAACTCCGGCAGGGTACGCGTGACGCCGGTGGTGTAGGCGCCGGGCACGAGGGCGAACAGGGCCTGCGGAGCGGCCGGTCGCGGTGTGTCCGCGGGGACCAGATCGACCACTCGATTGGGGCGGGGGGCCTCGTACTGGCCGTCCCGTTCCGTCCAGAACTCGAGGTCGCACCCCTGGTCGGTGCCGAAGACGAGGTGCTGCGTGGGATCGGTGACGTACCAGGCGAGCCGGAGGGCGTCGTGCTTGCGCAGCTGGCGCCAGGACTTGTCGTCGTCGCCCGGTCGCATGTCCGACTCCGATGCGCTGGCCACGCCCACATAGCCCGGGGTCTGCTCGAAGGCGATCTGGAGCATCACCTCCGCCGACTCGCGCAGCGCGACGGGCACCGCGACCGTCGGGACGTCCTTCGTGGCACCGCGGACACAGAAGTATTCGACGTCCCCGGCCTCCAGCGCGGAGATGAGAATGTGCAGATTGCGGGCCCGAGCCGCCCACGCCGTGGCGCCCTCCACGAGCAGGGCACGCATGTGCCGGCCTTCGACGCGCACCACCCGGCGCACGGAGGCCGCACTGTGCCGGGGCACCTTGCGGCGGCCGCCCATCGCCCAGACGACCGTCGCCGACCGGATGGCCTCGACGGAGGTGAACGAGGACTTGACGGCGGAGCGCAGCGGCGCCGGCACCTTGCGGACGATGCCCCTTCGCGCGCCCACCGGCACCACGGACCGATAGGCCGCGACCAGCGATCCCGCCTCCGGGTTACCGGAATCGACCACGAGGCATCCACCACCCACGCCACTGCGGTCCAGCGCCTACCGCGGCCGGGACACCACCTCGTGCCCGGACTGCGGACGGTATGAGACCGAAACCTGTCATCCACCATGTGGACCGCCCCCACCGGACGGTCAGACCTGCCCCACCCGCGAGCAAGTCACAGAACTTTCACATAAAAAACCAATCAACGTCCAGCCAAAAAAGTGGACATATACGACATGCAATCGTGAGGAATCCCACCGGTTACTCGTACAACCTTTTACAACTTCACGAGAACATCACATGACATCGAGGTGACGCACCTCTGTCGCTCGGCACCCTGGAAGGCGATCCGGGACGACCTTCCCCGTCGGGTCACAGCCGGTGCCAGTGCGGCGAGAGCGTGAGCCCGGGCCCCACTTCCTGCCGGGCGACGGACACGACCCCGTCCCGCCCGCGAATCGCTACGACGACGCGACCGTGTCCGTCGAGGGCGAGCGCGGGGTCACCGACGCACTCCTCGGTAGTGTCCGACCACCAGACGCCGTGCTGCTCCCCCTCGGTACCGCAGACCCCGATCAGCAGAGTGCCGCCCGCCCCGCGCTGCGCGAGAACCGTGCAGTCGTAACCGTCGAGCGGGGCGCGCAGCGCCACGACGGCGCCGTCCCCGGGGTACCCGCCCACCGGCACGGGCCAGGCGCCCGCCCGGTAGGCGACGACCCCTGCCGTGTTCGCATCGGTCCAGTAGTAGGTGAGGCGGTCCGGCGCCGTCTCCAGCGCCGTCACGGAACCCGTCAGCGCATAGAACTGCAAGGGCGGGGCGATCTGCAGCGGGCCGTCCGGATCATCCTGACGCCACTGCTGCACCCCGCGATCGCTGGGCGCGAAGACCTCCACCAGCCCGCTCGAGGTCACCGACGGCACAAGCTCGGCGGCGAGCCCGACCCCCTTGAGGTCCTGCCAGGCTCCCCATTTACCGCCCTTCCCCTCGCGGCGCACCTGGAGTCCGCGACCCGCGTTGCGCACGAAGACGAAGACAGCGCCCTGCGCGTCGACTGCCCCGGCCGGCGCACCGACCTTCCGACCCGCCTCCCGGTCACGGTAGAAGTTGCCGAGGGAGCGCCATTCGGTGACGGGACGACCGGTCTGGTACTGGATGGCGTGCACGAAGTCCACACCCGGCCCGTCGGAACCACTGCGCTCACGCCGCCCGAGGAAGTGCACGTACGAGTCGGCACCCTGAACGACGGTCAGATCCGTCAGGTCCGCGATCGGCACGAACTCAGGGCCGTCCCACCGGTCCCCGCCCGGACTCCGCTGCGTCCAGCGCAACAGACCGCCGTCCGTGCGGGCGTAGATCGTGAGCCTGCCGTCCCTGCCGAGCGACATCCAGCGGCCACGCGGCGTTCCGGAGACCTGGTGGCACCCGGACGACGGGACGGGTGGGCGGGCACTGCTCGCGGAGTCCGGTCCTCTTCTCCGCATGACCCGCAACGCCCTCTCCGCCTCACCGGTTCTTCATCCCGCCCTCACGGGGCCGACACATCATATGCTCAGCGTCGCCCCGCCCCGGCGGGGCGTCGACACTCGGTTCAGCGCCGCGCCTGCGGCATCCGCAGACACCACCCGGCCCATGCCGAAGCGACCATGGCACGCGCATCGTGCTGCGCGTGCCAACCCAGCTCGCCGCGGATGCGGTCGGCTGCGGCCACGACGCGGGCAGGGTCACCGGCCCGGCGCGGGGCGCTCACGGGTGTGGCGGCGGCACCGTATCCGGTCACTTCCCCGATCAGTTCGATCATCTCCCGCACGGAGACACCCTCCCCGCGGCCGATGTTGACGGTCAGGTCGGTGCCCGGCTCACGGTCGAGGAGTGCTCGCGCCGCGGCCAGGTGCGCCGAGGCGATGTCGGCGACGTGGATGAAGTCGCGCACGCAGCTGCCGTCCTCGGTGTCGTAGTCGTCACCGAACACCACCGGCGCCTCGCCCCGCGTGAGTTTCTCGAAAACCATGGGCACCAGGTTGAAGACGCCCGCGTCGGCGAGGGCCGGTGTGGCCGCGCCGGCGACGTTGAAGTACCGCATCGAGGCGGTGGCGATGCCGTGCGCCTTCCCTGCGGCGCGCACCATCCACTCGCCCGTCAGCTTGGTCTCGCCGTAGGGGTTGATCGGGGCGCACGGAGTCGTCTCCGTCACCACCGGTACGTCGGGCATTCCGTAGACGGCCGCCGACGAGGAAAAGAGGAACGCTCGCACCTCACTGTCGGCCACTGCCTCCAGCAGGGTCTGCAGGCCCTGCACGTTCTCCCGGTAGTAGAACAGCGGGCGCTCGACGGACTCCGCCACCTGCTTCTTCGCGGCGAGGTGGACCACCCCCCGCACCGGCAGTTCCGCCAGGGTGCTCCGCAGCAGGGCCGCGTCGAGCGTCGACCCCCGGACGAACGGGACATCCGCGGGCACGCGCGAGCGGTCGCCCGTCGAGAGATCGTCGTACACGACGACCGACTCACCGGCCTCGCGCATAGCGCGGACGACATGCGCCCCGATGAAGCCCGCCCCACCCGTGATCAACCAAGTCATGAACGAATAGTAGTTCGAGCAGCGCAGATCAGGATTCCGGGGGCCAAAACACCCATTCGCGCGGTCCTCTGTTCTATAGTGCACGCTCAGTCAGGCATACACGGACCGGCCACACCCCCCACCCGAGTCCCACGCACTTCACAGCCCACCTCGGGCCATGAGATTTGAGGACTCGACCAGGATGAGCCACGACGCCATGACACAGGGCACGCACGACGGTCGTCCGGCCTCCGGTGGCGGCGGACGGAAACAGCGGGGAGCCCCTCGCAAGCGCCGCCGCGGCCTCAAGATCACCCTCAGCGTCCTGCTCATCCTGCTGCTCGCCGGCGGCGGCACCGCCTACTGGCTCTACAGCCGCCTCGACGGGAACATCAAGGGCGTCGACATCGACAAGGCGCTCGGCGACGACCGCCCCGAGAAGCTGCCGACCAGCGGTCAGAACCTGCTGGTTCTCGGCTCCGACTCCCGGGCCGGTGCCGAGAACAAGAAGCTGGGCGGCGGCGGAAACGTCAGCGGCGCCCGGTCCGACACCGCGATGGTGGTGCACATTCCCGAGGGCCGTACCAAGGCCGTCGCCGTGTCCATACCCCGTGACACCCTGGTGACCAGGCCCGAGTGCACGAAGGCCGACGGCTCGGCCGTTCCGTCGGCGAACCGCGTGATGTTCAACTCCGTCTATTCGCAGGTCGGTCCGGCCTGTGTGGTCAAGACCGTCGAGAAGATGTCCAAGGTCCGGATCGACCACTATCTGGAGATCAACTTCGCCGGGTTCAAGGATCTGGTCGACGCCATCGGCGGTGTCACGGTCGATGTTCCGCAGGACATCCACGACAAGTCGTCCGGCCTCGACCTCACCGCGGGGCCGCACAAGCTCGACGGCACCCAGTCGCTCGCGTACGTACGCACCCGGCACGGCATCGGGGACGGCAGCGACCTCGGCCGGATCGGGCTGCAGCAGCAGTTCCTGCTGGCGCTGCTGAGCGAGGTCAAGTCGCAGAATCTGCTGGGCAGCCCGACGGACACATACAAGATCGCCAACTCGGCGACCAAGTCACTGACGACCGACGACGGTCTCGCCTCGCTGACGTCGCTGTCGAAGTTCGCCCGCTCCATGCAGGGCGTCGATCCTGCCTCGATGGAGACGATCATGCTCCCGGTGGCGTACGACAAGGCCGATCCGAACCGGGTCGTGGCGGCGCAGCCGCAGGCCAACACGTTGTGGAAGGCGATCCGCGAGGACGCCGCGATCCCGGAGTCCGCGAAGAAGTCCCCGGCCACCGGCGGCTGACGGTCTCCGGCCGCGGTCGGCACATGGCACCCTTCGGGGGTGCTGAGCGAACCGACCCTGGTGATCGTCGACGCGGCCAACGTGGTCGGGTCGGTACCGGACGGATGGTGGCGGGACCGGCGTGGGGCGGCCGTACGACTGCGGGATTCGCTGGTCCCGTTCGCCGCGGACGGTCTGGACTCCTTTCCCGGTCCCGCCGAGCTGATCCTCGTCGTCGAGGGCGCGGCCCGGGGCGTCGAATCACTTCCCGGGCTACGGGTGGAGTCGGCGCCCGGGAGCGGTGACGACCGGATCGTCGAGCTGGTCGCGGACGCCATGTCCCGTCCGGCGGCCCGTATCTGTGTGGTCGTCACCGCCGACCGGGGGCTGCGGCAGCGGGTGGAGGCGTACGGAGCGCAGTGCGTGGGCCCCCGTTCTGTACGGCCGCTGCCTCCCTCCCGCAGCGACTGATCTACGGCCGGCCGACGGGCTCGTTGATCCGGCTGTGCCTGCGCCCGTACGCGAAGTAGATGACCACGCCGATGGCCATCCAGATGGCGAACCGCAGCCAGGTCTCGGCCGGCAGATTGAGCATCAGCCAGACCGAGGCGGCCACCGAGAGGATCGGGATCAGCGGCACCCACGGGGTGCGGAACGCGCGGTGCAGATCGGGGCGGGTGCGGCGCAGCACCATGACGCCCAGGGCCACGACGACGAACGCGAAGAGCGTGCCGATGTTCACCAGCGTCGCCAGTTCGTTGATGCTCGTGAAACCCGCGACGATCGCGATGATCACGCCGAGCAGGATGGTCGGGCGGTACGGGGTGCGAAAGCGGGGGTGCGTCACGGAGAAGAACCTCGGGAGCAGACCGTCACGGCTCATCGCGAAGAACACCCGGGTCTGTCCGAGCAGCAGGATCAGACAGACCGTGGTGAGGCCGATCGCTGCGCCGAAGCTGATGAATCCCGCGTAGACGGGATGGCCGACGGCCTTGAAAGCATCGGCGAGCGGGGCCTCGACCGACAGCTCGCTGTAGTGCTGCATGCCCGTGACCACCAGTGACACGGCGACATAGAGCACGGTGCAGATGAAGAGCGAAGCGAGGATGCCACGTGGCATGTCACGTTGCGGAACCTTCGTCTCCTCCGCAGCGGTGGCCACCACGTCGAAGCCGATGAAGGCGAAGAAGACGACGGAGGCGGCGGTGAAGATGCCAAGGACGCCGAAGTTCGTGGGCGCATATCCGAAGATCAGCTGGATCAGCGGCGCGGTCAGTCCGGAACCGGAGGGCTGTGGCTGTGCCTCGGGGATGAAGGGCGAGTAGTTGGCGGCCTTGACGAAGAACAGTCCCGCGATGATCACGACCAGGACCACGGCGATCTTGATGGCGACCACAATGGTGGTGACCCGGGCGGAGAGCTTCATGCCGAGCACCAGCACGACGGTCAGGACGAGTACCAGGACGAAGGCCAGGATGTCGAAGCCGAATCCTTTCGCCACATCGGGTCCGGAGAGCACTTCGGGCATGCTCCAGCCGAAGTTGTCCATCAGCGAGCGGACATAACCGGACCAGCCGACCGCCACCACCGCCGTGCCGAGTGCGAACTCCAGCACCAGGTCCCAGCCGATGATCCAGGCGATCAGTTCGCCGAGCGAGGCGTACGAGAAGGTGTAGGCGGAGCCGGCGACCGGGACGGTGGAGGCGAACTCGGCGTAGCAGAGCGCGGCCAGGGCGCAGACGATGGCCGCGGCCACGAAGGCGAGGGCGGTGGCGGGGCCCGCGGTCTCCTTGGCCACCTTGCCGGTGAGCACGAAGATGCCGGTGCCGATGATGACGCCCACTCCGAAGACTGTGAGGTCCAGCGCGGAGAGGGACTTCTTGAGCGCGTGCTCCGGCTCCTCGGTATCGCGGATGGACTGTTCGACCGTCTTGGTCCGGAACAGTCCGCCACTGCTGGGTGGTGTGTCCTGCTGGGCAGTCACCGGCGTACCTCCACGCACTCGTCGTGTACGCCATGATTGGGACCATATCTGCGGCGCAGGGCTCCGCGCGGGGCGATTTCACGCGAATGGGCCGGTCGGACCACTCGTACAGGGTGGCCGACCGGCCCATTGGCCGTATCGTTTCCGGCCGCCGGGACCGGGTCGTACGGATCAGTCGCGGACGGGCTCGATCACGGAGCTGCTGTCCGTGTCCGTCTCGTAGCGGCCGTCCAGCCTGGCGACCAGGCCGGTGACCTGACGGGCGATGTCCGGCGCGGTCAGTCCGATCTCGGCCATGACCTCCTTGCGGGAGGCGTGGTCGAGGAAGCGCGGCGGGATGCCGAAGTCGCGCAGCGGTACGTCCACCCCGGCGTCACGCAGCGCCTGGGCGATTGCGGAGCCGACGCCACCGGCCCTGCTGTTGTCCTCGACGGTGACGACGACCCGGTGCTGCTCGGCGAGCGGGGCCATGGCCTCGTCGACCGGCTTGACCCAGCGCGGGTCGACGACGGTCGTCGTGATGCCCTGGGCGTCCAGCAGATCGGCGATCTCCAGGCACATCGGGGCAAGCGCGCCGACGGAGACCAGGAGGACGTCCGGCCGGATGGTGCCGGGCTCGCGCAGGACGTCCATGCCGCCGACCCGGCCGACGGCCTTGACCGCCGGGCCGACCGCGCCCTTGGAGAAGCGGACCACGGTCGGGGCGTCGTCGACCTCGACGGCCTCGCGCAACTGGGCGCGAACCTGATCGGCATCGCGCGGGGCGGCGATCCGGAGGGTGGGCACGCACTGCAGGATCGACATGTCCCACATGCCGTTGTGCGAGGCACCGTCCGTGCCGGTGACACCGGCCCGGTCCAGGACGAACGTCACACCGCACTTGTGCAGCGCGACATCCATCAGGACCTGGTCGAAGGCGCGGTTGAGGAAGGTGGCGTACACCGCGAAGACGGGGTGCAGTCCGCCGGTGGCGAGGCCGGCCGCGGAGACCGCGCCGTGCTGCTCGGCGATGCCGACGTCGTAGATCCGGTCCGGGAACGCCTTCTCGAACTTGGTCAGGCCGACCGGCTGGAGCATGGCCGCGGTGATCGCGACGATGTCCTCGCGCTCCTTGCCGAGCTTGACCATCTCCTCGCCGAAGACGGAGGTCCAGTCGAGGCCCGAGGTGGCGACCGGGAGGCCGGTGTCGGGGTGGATCTTGCCGACGGCGTGGAAGCGGTCGGCCTCGTCGAGCAGGGCGGGGGTGTAGCCGCGGCCCTTCTCGGTGAGGCAGTGCACGATGACGGGCCCGCCGAAGCGCTTGGCGCGCTGGAGCGCGGACTCCAGGGCCTCGATGTCGTGTCCGTCGATCGGACCGACGTACTTCAGGCCGAGGTCCTCGAACATGCCCTGCGGGGCGATGAAGTCCTTCAGCCCCTTCTTGGCGCCGTGCAGCGTCTCGTACAGCGGCTTCCCGACGACGGGGGTGCGCTCCAGGATGTCCTTGCCGCGGGCCAGGAAGCGCTCGTAACCGTCGGTGGTGCGCAGGGTGGCGAGGTGGTTGGCGAGGCCGCCGATGGTCGGGGCGTAGGAGCGCTCGTTGTCGTTGACGACGATGACGAGGGGGCGGTCCTTGGCGGCGGCGATGTTGTTCAGCGCCTCCCAGGCCATACCGCCGGTGAGCGCGCCGTCGCCGATGACCGCGACGACGTGGTCGTCCTTCTTCAGCACCTCGTTGGCCTTGGCGAGGCCGTCGGCCCAGCCGAGCACGGTGGAGGCGTGCGAGTTCTCGATGATGTCGTGTTCGGACTCGGCCCGGGAGGGGTAGCCGGAGAGGCCGCCCTTGCTCTTGAGCTTCGAGAAGTCCTGGCGACCGGTGAGGAGCTTGTGCACATAGCTCTGGTGACCGGTGTCGAACAGCACCTTGTCCTTCGGCGAATCGAAGACCCGGTGCAGGGCGATGGTCAGCTCGACCACGCCCAGGTTGGGGCCGAGGTGGCCGCCGGTCTTCGAAACGGCGTCGACCAGGAAGGTCCGGATCTCTTCGGCGAGCTGGTCCAGCTGCTCGGGAGTGAGCCGGTCCAGGTCACGCGGTCCACCGATGCGGGTCAGCAGAGCCACCCGTTCCTCCTTGCGTTCGAGCTGGTCGAGCATGCCGATCCGATGAGTCTAATGTTCCGTCCGTCGTCGCAGGCATCGGGCAGGGGGTATGCAGTCGCCCCCCTCCCCGCAGCCGACAGTGCCCGGCGCCTGATCGGGCGCCGGGCACTGGATCGGGCGGGCGTGATGTTACGCGCGACCTGCGGTCTTCTGGGTGCGGCGGGAGACCGAGTCGATGACCACGGCGGCCAGCAGAACCGCGCCGGTGATCATGTACTGAATGGCGTTGGCCATACCGATCATGTTCAGGCCCTGCTGGATCGACTGGATCACGATCATGCCGAGCAGCGCGGACCAGACCTTGCCCCGGCCTCCGAAGAGGCTGGTGCCGCCGATGACGGCGGCGGCGATGACCAGCATCAGTGTGTTGCCGCCGCCGACGCTCTTGGTGGCGCCGCCGGAGAGGCTGGCGATGAAGAGGCCGCCGAAGGCGCCCAGCGTGCCGGACAGGGCGAAGACGGTGATCCGGACCCGGTCGACGTTGATACCGGCACGGCGCGCGGCCTCCGGGTTACCGCCGACCGCGAAGACCTGACGGCCGAAGCTCGTGCGCCGGGCGACGAAATCCGCGACGACCAGGACGGCGAGGAAGAGCACCAGGGCGAGCGGCAGGCCACGGGCGCCCTCGGGTTCGTTCAGGACATACGCGACGACGAAGCACAGGACCGCGACGACGGCGGTGCGCAGCACGACCTCGCTGGTTGGCCGGGCGGGCAGGCCTGCGGCCTTGCGGCGCCTGCTGTCCACCAGGAGCGAGGCGGCGTACGCGAGGACGGCGACCAGGGCGAGTCCGTAGCCGGCGGCCTTGTCCTCGAAGAAGTAGTTGGTCAGGTTCTCGACGGCGCTGCCGGACGGCGTGTTGATCGAGCCTTCCCCGCCCATCATCCAGTCCTGAAGACCGCTCCAGCCGAGGAAGCCCGCCAGCGTGACGACGAACGCCGGTACACCGATCTTGGCGAAGAAGAAGCCGTGCAGCGCACCGAGAGCCATTCCGGAGAGCACGGCGGCGATGATCGCGAGCCACTCGTTCCAGCCGTTGTTGACGTTGAGCACGGCCCAGACGGCCGCGCCGACGCCGGCGACGGAGCCGACCGAGAGGTCGATCTCGCCGAGCAGCAGGACGAACACGATGCCGACCGCCATGATGCCGAGGCCGGAGCTGTAGACCGCGATGTTGGCGACGGAACTGGCGGAGAGGAAGTTGCTGTTCTGGAACTGGAAGACGATCGCGATGACGATCAGGCCGACGAAGACCGGCAGGGAGCCCAGCTCACCACCACGTACCTTGCGGGTGAACTCCGACCAGTAGCCCTTGAAGCCCTCTTCGCGTACGAGGAGCCGCGGGTCCACGGCGGAGGTCGGGGCTGCCGACTGCTCGGCGGCCGGTGCCGTGGCGGCGGGCTTCTCGGTGGAAGTCCCGGGGGTCTTGGCGAGGTCGCTCACTTCGCGTCCTCCTTCGTGGCTGTGCGTACCTGGCGGCGCGTGACGGCATTGTCCGTGGCGCCGGTGATCGCGGCGATGATCTCTTCGTGGGAGGTGCCCGCGACGTCGAAGACACCGTTGTTGCGGCCCAGGCGGAGCACCGCGACCTTGTCGGCGACGGCGCGCACGTCGGCCATGTTGTGGCTGATGAGGATGACGCCGTGGCCACGCTCGCGCAGCCGCTCGACCAGGTCGAGGACCTGGGCGGTCTGTTCGACGCCGAGGGCCGCGGTCGGCTCGTCCAGGATGACGACCTTGGGGTCGCCGATCAGGGCGCGGGCGATGGCCACGACCTGGCGCTGACCACCGGAGAGCGAGGCGACCGGGATACGGACACTGGGGATCCGGATGGACAGCGTGTCCAGCAGTTCCTTGGCGCGCTTCTCCATCGCGATCTCGTCGAGGACGGAGACCTTGCGCAGTTCGCTGCCGAGGAAGAGGTTGGCGACGACATCGAGATTGTCGCAGAGGGCCAAGTCCTGGTAGACGGTGGCGACTCCGAGCTCCTGGGCGTCGTTCGGCCGGTTGATCCGGACCGTCTCGCCCTCCCACTCGATGGCGCCTTCGTCGATCGGGTGGACACCCGAAATGGTCTTGACGAGGGTCGACTTGCCGGCGCCGTTGTCGCCGACCAGGGCAACCACTTCGCCGGGGTGAATCTCCAGGTCCACGTCGGTGAGCGCCTGGACGGCGCCGAACCGCTTGGAGATTCCGCGCAACGCCAGCACGGGCGTAGCGGACACGTGAATCATCTCCTTCGCCGCCTGACCGGCGGGGATGGTGCTGCTGAGCACAGGGGGGTAGGGCCGTCGTCCGACCGCTGTCCTGCCCCGGAGGGCCGTCGCTCGACAGACGGCGGGGTGACGACGTGCCCCCAGGTCCCGTCGTCGGGCCGCCGCCGTCGCCCGAGGGGGCGGCGGCGGTCAGACGACCGGACCTGGGAAGGAGTCCGGCGCCCACCCCCGCTTGCGGGGCGTTGACGGGGCGGGTGCCGGACTGGCAGAGGTGCCCGGGGGAGCTTGCCCTCGGGTGCTACTTGATGCCGGCTGCGTCGCAGGCCGCCTTGTACTGGGCGGTGCAGATCTCCTCGACCTTGTAGACCTTGTCCGCGACGATCGTGGAGGCGATGTTCTCCTTGGTCACGACCGAGGCGTCGTACAGCTTCGACGGGGTGCCCTTGAACTCGCCCGAGAGGCTGTCGACCTTGATCGGGGCCAGATCGTCGATCTTCTCGCCCTTGAGCAGCCTGACGGCGATCTCGGCGGTGGTCTCGGCCTCCGGCTTGATCTGCTTGTAGATCGAGAAGGCCTGCTCGCCCGCGATGATGCGCTGCAGACCGGCGAGCTCGGAGTCCTGACCGCCGACCGGAACCTTCACACCCTGCTTGTTCAGGGCCGTGATGATGCCGCCGGCCATGCCGTCGTTGGCGGAGTAGACACCCTGGAAGCCGTCCTTGCCCAGGGAGTCGATGGCCGCTCCCATCTTCTTGTTGGCCTCGTCCGCCGACCAGTCCGGGATGTCCTGCTCGTAGACGACCTTCTTGACCTGCTTGTCGAGGACGCTGTGCGCGCCCCTCTTGAAGAAGGGGGCGTTCGGGTCGGTCGGCGAGCCGTTGATCATGACAACGTTGCTGTCCTTGGCCTTGGCGCCCAGCGCCTTGACCAGCGCCTCACCCTGGAGCTGGCCGATCTTCTCGTTGTCGTACGACACATAGGCGGAGATCGGCCCCTCGGCGAGACGGTCGTACGCGACGACCTTGACGTCCTTCTTCGCGGCCTGCTGGACCCAGGACTTCGCGGCCTTGTAGTCGACGGTGTCGAGGATGATGACCTTCACACCCTGCGTGACGAGCGCGTCGAACTGCTTCTTCTGGGTCTCGGTGTCCTGCGCGGCGTTGTTGTACTTGACCTTGCAGTCGGCGCAGAGCGCCTTGATCTTCGCCTCCATGATGGGGCGGTCGAACGTCTCGTAACGCGTCGTCTTGTTCTCCGGCAGCAGCAGACCGATGGTCTTGCCGTCGCCACCGCTGCCGCTGTCCTTGTCGCCGCCCGCCTTGCCGCAGGCTGCGAGGGAGACGGCCATCGAAACTGCGGCCGTGCCTATGACGATGCGTCGCGTCATTGCGTTCATTGCGGGTTTGCCTCCCTGACGAGGCCGCAACGTTGCGGCCGAGGTGGCTGGAAGTCAACTCGGCCGCGACGTCAGCGTCAAGGAGTAAATTCTTAACGAGATGACAACGGTGCCATTCGTTATCTAAGTGAAGACAGGGGTCGCCGTCGACAGGGTGCTTTCCAAAAGGGTTGAATCCCCCATCTCGCTCAGCACCAGGGCCAGCGCGCCCAGCACCTCGGCCCGGCCGCCGAGCGCCCCGGGCAGCACCGAGAGCTGCCTGGCGGCGCTGGGAATGGCATAGCGGGAGACCGAGTCGCGGATCGGCGCGAGCACCAACTCGCCCGCCTCGGCGAGCGATCCGCCGAGCACCACCCTGCTGGGGTTGAGCAGATTGCAGAGGTTGGCCACCCCGCTGCCGATGTGCCGCCCGACGTCGCCGATCACCCGACGGCAGCCCGGATCGCCCCCGCGGGCCAGCTGGACCACCCGTTCCATGGTGAGATCGGGTCCGTGGCTGGGCTGGAGCAGTGGCAGGACGTATCGCGCGGCTGCGAACGTCTCCAGGCACCCCCGGTTGCCGCAGCGGCACACCGGGCCCGATTCGTCGAGCGTGATGTGCCCGATTTCGCCGGCTGTGCCGCCCGGCCCCCGGTAGATGTGCCCGTCGATCACCAGACCCGCGCCGACACCGCTGGCGACCTTGATGTAGGCGAGGTCCTTGACCCCGCGGCCGCTCCCCCAGACCAGCTCGCCGAGCGCCCCGAGGTTGGCGTCGTTGTCGACGTACACCGGAACGCCGAGGCGGCCTGCGAGCTCCTTGCTGGGGTTGATGCCCGTCCAGCCCGGCAGGATCGACGTGGAGCCCAGTGTGCCGGACTCGACGTCGATCGGGCCGGGAACACCGAGGCCGACCCCGATCACCTTGTCCGGGCTGATCCCGGTCGTCTCGATCAGCCGTTTGACCAGGCGTTCCGCCCGTCCGAACCCCTCCGCAGCCGAGGCGTCGACGTCCATCGGCTCGGACTCCTCTGCGAGCACCTGGTGAGCGAGATTACCGACCGCCACCCTCAGATGCGTATGCCCGAAGTCGACGCCGATCACAATGCCCGCGTCACCGCTGAGCGAGACGCTGCGGGCCCGGCGGCCGCCCGCCGAGGTGGGGGTCACCTCGACCGTGCCGCCGTCCTTCAGTTCGCGAACGATGTTGGAGACGGTGGCCGCTGACAGGCCGGTGCTCCGTGCGATCTCCGCCTGGGTGAGCGAGCCCGCCATGCGTACCGCGCGCACCACCCGCTCAAGGTTGGCGCGATGCAGAGATGTCTGCGAACCCGGAGTCTCCATCGACTCTCTCACTCCTACCGATTTCTCTAACATGTGAACTCTAAGCTGAGCGTTTTGAGGTACTCCCCGTCAAGACCTTGAGCATGCGAAGCCGCGGATGAGCACAGTGCCCGCCCCCGAGGCAGCCCTGTGCACGCGCGAACCGCCCGCCGGCGCGTGGCCGGCGGGCGGTTCGTGTGTGTACGGAGGGTAGGAGTGCTACTTCACCGCACCTGCGGTGAGCCCTGCCACGACCTGACGCTGGAAGATGATGTAGGCCGCGAGAACCGGCAGCATCGCCATCACCAGACCGGCGAAGAGACCGGACCAGTCACCCTTGTATCCCTGGCTGTTGGCCAGTTCGACCAGCCCCTGGGAGAGCACCCGGTGGCCCGGATCGGTATTGAGCACCGTCGGCAGCATGTACTGGTTCCACTGCCCGAGGAAGTTGAAGATACCGACGCTGATCAGGCCGGGCTTCGCCATCGGCAGCATCACCTGGAAGAACGTCCGGGTGTGCGAGGCCCCGTCGAGCATCGCCGCTTCCGCGACCGAGGTCGGCAGCGTCCGGAAGAACGAGGTGAGGAAGAAGACGGTGAACGGCAGCGAGTACGCGATGTAGACCATGATCAGTCCGTGCCGCGTGTTCAGCAGGCCCATGTTGTTCATGACGAAGAACAGCGGAACCAGCGCCAGGATGATCGGGAAGCTCATCCCGCCGATGAACAGGTAGTAGAGGAAGCGGTTGCCGGGGAAGTCGAACCGCGCCAGTACGTACGCCGCCATCGACCCGAGCAGCAGAGTACCGACGAGCGAGCAGCCCACCACCACGACCGTGTTGAAGAAGTAGTCGCTCATGTGCGCCTGGCTCCAGGCGCGCGACCAGTTGTCGAAGTGCAGCTTGTCCGGCAGCGCCCAGGGCGTCGACAGGATCGAGTCGTCGGTCTTGAACGACGCCATCACCGCCCACAGCAGCGGCATGACGACCAGGATCGCCCAGATGATCAGCACACCGTGCGAGAAGACATTGAGGACCTGGCCCTCGCTGCTCTTCTCCTTGACTGCGGGCGCCGACGCCTTGGCCACGGGGGCCGGGTCCACGTCCGGGACCGCGGGCGGGGTGTCAGTGGTCTTCACGTGTACTCACCTCGTACTGTCGAGCCGGACACGGAGGCCGACCTGTGGTGCCTGCCGGTGATCCGGGGGCCGTCTCCCGTCAATCGCAGCATCAGAACTCCAGCCGCTCGCGCCGGCCCAGCCGCATCACGATGGCGGCGAAGGCCATGGTGACGATGAGCAGTCCGACACCGATCGTCGTTGCGTATCCGGCCTGCCCGTCGCGGAAGGCCGTCTGGTACACGTACAGCGGAAGGACCGTGGTCGAGTAGTCGGGACCACCGGGGCCCACGGTCATGACCTGTACGGCGGTGAACGCCTCCACGCCGAGGGCCAGGATCCCCATGTAGACCCAGCCCGACTGCACCGTGTCCCAGAGCAGCGGAAGCGTGATCCGGAAGAACGTCGTGAAGCGGTCGGCGCCGTCCAGGAGCGCCGCCTCGTAGAAGTCCTTCGGGATGGACGCCATTCCGGCCGAGAAGAGGACGACGAAGAATCCGACCGTCGACCAGACCAGCACCGACATGACGCAGACCAGCGCGAGACTCGGATCGCCCAGCCAGTCCGGCTGGATGGAGCCCAGACCGATTCCCTTCAGTGTCGAATTCAGCATCCCGCTAACGGGGTTGAAAGCAAACTGGAAGAGCAGGGCGACGATGACGATCGAGAGCACCTGCGGGAAGAAATAGGCGATCTTGTAGAAGGACGAGCCCCGCACGCCGGAGACCGCGGCGTTCTTGCGCCGCCGGCCTCCGACATTGAGCATGAAGGCGAAGAACAACGCCAGGCCCAGCGTCACCAGCGGCAGCAGCAGCACGAGCAACACGCTGTGCTGCAACGACTTCCAGAAGATGTCGTCCTTCAGCATCCTCGTGTAGTTGTCGAACCCGACCATCTTGAAGTCCGGGCTCAGGCCGGTCCAGTCCGTGAACGAGTAGTAAATGGACTGGATGAACGGCCAAATGACGAAGACCGCGTACAACGCCAGTGGGACTACCAAGAACCCCACGATGAAACGGTACTTGCCATGCTGCATCGTTTACCGACCCCGATCTTTCCGCGGGTGCCGCCGCTGGTGACGGTTGCTCACTGGTGCTTGTAGTGCTTGATGGACTGGTCCTTGGCCGCCGCGTCGGCGAAGGCCTGGATCTTCTTGATGGCTTCCGCCGGGGTCGCGCGGCCGGCCATCATCTCGCCGATACCGGCGACGCCGATCTGCTCCTTCTGGAGCTTCACGTACCAGTCCTGCAGACGCGGGTTCACCACGTTGTCGCCGGCCTTCTTCAGCGAGTCGACACCGGACTGCATGGCGGTCGACAGGGTCAGACCGTCGGTGCCGCCGTTGAAGGCGCTGAGCGACTTGACCTGCTTGGTGAAGTTCTTCGAGGACTCCTCGGAGAGCATGATGCGTAGCTGCTCCATGCCGCCCTCGGGGTTCTTCGCCTTGGCCGGGACGACGAAGGGTTCGCCGCCGGAGGCCCAGATGGTGCCGAACGGCATCGCGTCGGACGAGTCCAGGCTGGACGGCGGCGCGACCATCATCTTGAAGTCCTTGGGCGTGGTCGGCGCCGCCTCGTTCTCCACCCACGAACCGTTCGGGATGAAGAGCGCCTTGCCCTTGGTCCACTCGGTCTGCGACTGGATGTGGGTCAGGCCGGGGGTGCCCTTGAGGATGTACCCCTTCTGGTACAGCTCGTAGTACGCCTCGAACGCCGCCTTGACCGCGGGGTGCTTCCAGGCGTTCGGCTCCAGGTTGTCGATCTTGTCGAGAACCTCCCGGCCACCGATCTTGGCGATGAACGGGTAGAGCGAGAACGGCAGGTAGTACGGGTACTTACCGGCGTACGTCCAGCCGGCGATGCCCTTCTTCTTCGCCTTCGCGCAGAGGGCGAGCATGTCGTCCCAGTTCTCGGGGTACTGCGCGTCGAGGTTGTCGAGCGCGGTCTGCGAGTACCAGACGCCGTACACGGTGTACGCGTAGTACATGATCCAGACCGGGTCGCCGTCGAACTGCCCCATCTCCAGAACACCCGGACGCAGCGTGTCGCGGACCTTCTTGGTCGGGTCGTCGATGGACGGGGCGTCCATCAGCGGCGTCAGGTCCAGCAGCTGCTTCTTGCCGACCAGGACACCCATGTCCATCTGCTCGGCGCCGGAGTTGTCGATCAGGTCCGGCGGGGTCCCACCGTTGAAGCGCGGCTGCAGCTGCGACTGGATCTTCTGGGTCGCGACGTGCTTGACCTTCGGGGCCTTCGGGAACGCCGCGTTGTACTTCTTCTCCGCGTCGATCGCGTACTGCTGGCCGAAGCCGCCGTCGAAGATGACCACCTCGAGGGGGGCCGTCTCGTTGACGCCGAGCGGGTTCGTCTTGCTGGTCTTGCCCTTCTCGACCTTCTTGTCACTGCCGCTGTCGCTGCTCGCACACGCCGACAGGAAACCCATCGTAGGAACGGTGAGCAGGCCGAGCGCGGCAGATCGCTTGATCACATCGCGACGGCCGAGGCCCTCATTCTTGTGGGCGGAGGTGGATCCCATGCTCAAGTCCTCGCCTTCTCCAGGACTCAGGCGGTGTGTACCGGTCGCCCGTCGATATTCGCCTCAGGCGAAGGGCCCCGCCACCGCGGTCAGTTGCGCTTGGGTAGTGCTGATCTCAGGCTAGCCATGTGCAGTGGGGGCTTCGGGAGATCGCGCATCGGATGCACTTGTTGTGCACTCCTTGACCGTTCCCCGTGTCCCCCTTGTCCGCGCGCCGGAAAAAAGCTGTGCGGACGCCGACAGGTATAGTCCACTCACGGCCGCCTGAGCAAGATCGAATGCAAGGTTGAGCGGCAGTCTTTCCCGAGTTGAGACCTCGCGGATACCTGGGCCCCGTGCGTCCCGGTCCGGGTGTAACGATTTCCGCATTACGGTCGATTCGACTGGCGATTCATGCCCAACACCCTTGACACGTCCTGGCACTTGGCTCCCTACTGGACCTTGCGCATCTCCATGACAACGTTGTCCAAGCACACTTCCTCGGGAGGAATGGCTCGGCATGCAGCCCCGACATGGTTCTCGCAAGAGACAAAGCCGTACGGCCGCACTGATCGCGGCTTCACTGGTCCTGGTCGTGACAGCCCCCACCGCGGCCGCCGCTCAGTCGGCCGGGACAGGCGAAAAGGACCAAAGCCCCTTGGGGGAACGGACATTCAGTTCGTCCTTCGAATCAGACGAAAAGCAGCCGGACTGGCGTAACACCGTCGAAGAAGGTCTTGACGGAAAGAAGCGGTCATCGGGTGTCGATGGCGGCTTCTCCGCAGGAATACCGGGCAATGTCACGGACAAGGTGACAGATGTCCGCGCCAGTGCCGAGAACACCGGCGGCGGGGAGGTGAAGGAGAACCTGATCGACGGGGAGTCCGGCACCAAGTGGCTGTCCTTCGAGCCCACCGCCTGGGTCGAGTTCGATCTCACCGAACCGGTGAAGGTCGTGACATACGCGCTGACGTCGGCCAATGATCACGACGAGCGCGATCCGAAGGACTGGACCCTCCAGGGCTCCGCCGACGGCAAGGCCTGGCAGGACCTCGACTCCCGGACCGGCCAGACGTTCACCGAGCGGTTCCAGACGAAGTCGTACGATTTCACATCTGACACGGCATACCAGCACTACCGACTGCAGATCACGAAGAACAACGGCGCCTCCGACGCGACCCAGCTCGCCGACGTCCAGTTCTCCGACGGCGACACCTCGGTCCCGGCGCCCGACACGATGCGCAGCCAGATCGACCGCGGCCCGTCCGGCTCCCCCACCGCCAAAGCGGGCGCCGGCTTCACGGGCAAGAAGGCCCTGCGATACGCCGGTACGCACAAGGCGGACGGCCGGGCCTACTCGTACAACAAGATCTTCGATGTGAACACGGCCGTCACCCGTGACACCTCACTCTCCTATCTGATCTACCCCCAGATGGGCGAAACGGACCTCTCCTACCCGGCGACACATGTCTCGGTGGACCTGGCGTTCACGGACGGCGCGTATCTGAGCGATCTGCGGGCCACCGACAGCAACGGCGGCCTGCTGACCCCCCAGGGCCAGGCCGATGCCAAGCGGCTGTACGTCAACCAGTGGAACAAGGTCGACTCGACGATCGGCACGGTCGCGGCGGGCAAGACCGTCGACCGGATTCTGGTGGCGTACGACTCCCCCAAGGGCCCGGCGAAGTTCCAGGGCTGGATCGACGACATCAAGATCGCCCCGAAGGCACCCGAGAAGCGCCGCTCGCACCTCTCCGACTACGCGTCGACGGTCCGTGGCACCAACTCCAGCGGTGGTTTCTCGCGCGGCAACAACTTCCCCGCCACCGCGGTCCCGAATGGCTTCAACTTCTGGACGCCGGTCACCAACGCCGGATCGACCAGCTGGCTGTACGACTACGCGCGCGGCAACAACGACGACAACCTGCCCACCCTCCAGGCCTTCAGCGCCAGCCATGAGCCGAGTCCCTGGATGGGCGACCGGCAGACCTTCCAGCTGATGCCGTCGGCGGTCTCCGGCACCCCGGACGCCTCCCGCAAGGCGCGGGCCCTGCCGTTCCACCACGAGAACGAGACGGCGAAGCCGCACTACTACGGTGTGACATTCGACAACGGCCTCAAGGCCGAGATGACACCGTCCGACCACGCCGCCCGGATGCGGTTCACCTACCCCGGTGACGACGCGAGCATCGTCTTCGACAACGTCTCCAACGACGGCGGGCTCACCCTCGACCCGAAGAGCAGCTCCTTCACCGGCTTCTCCGATGTGAAGAGCGGCGGCTCGACCGGCGCCACCCGCCTCTTCGTCTACGGCGTCTTCGACGCGCCGGTCACCGCGAGCGGCAAGCTGTCCGGCGGCGGCGGCGACGATGTCACGGGCTACCTCCGCTTCGACGCGGGCAAGGACCGCACGGTCGACCTGCGACTGGCGACCTCACTGATCAGCATCGACCAGGCGAAGCAGAACCTCGCCGCCGAGATCCCCGCCTCCCGTTCCTTCGGCCGGGTGGAGGACCGGGCGCAGCAGGCCTGGGACGACATCCTGGGCAAGGTGGAGGTCGAGGGCGCAACGGCCGACCAGCTGACCACGCTGTACTCCAGCCTGTACCGGCTGTATCTGTACCCGAACTCGGGCTTCGAGAAGGTCGGCGGCAAGGACAAGTACGCCAGCCCCTTCTCACCGCAGGTCGGCTCCGACACCCCGACCCACACGGGCGCGAAGATCGTCGACGGCAAGGTGTACGTCAACAACGGCTTCTGGGACACCTACCGGACGACGTGGCCCGCGTACTCCCTCCTCACGCCGGACAAGGCCGGCGAGATGGTGGACGGCTTCGTCCAGCAGTACAAGGACGGCGGCTGGATCTCCCGCTGGTCGTCCCCCGGCTACTCCGATCTGATGACCGGTACCTCTTCGGATGTCGCGTTCGCGGACGCCTACGTCAAGGGCGTGAAGTTCGACGCCGAGGCGGCGTACGACGCGGCCCTGAAGAACGCCACCGTGGTCCCGCCGTCCTCGGGCGTCGGCCGCAAGGGCATGCAGACGTCCCCGTTCGTCGGCTACGCGAACACCTCCACGCACGAGGGCCTGTCGTGGTCGCTGGAGGGTTACCTCAACGACTACGGCATCGCGCAGATGGGCCGGGCGCTCTACGAGAAGACGAAGAAGGAGCGGTACAAGGAGGAGTCCGAGTACTTCCTGAACCGCGCCCGCAACTACGTCGACCTCTTCGACAGCAAGGCCGGCTTCTTCCAGGGCAAGGACGCCAAGGGCGACTGGCGGCTCCCGTCGGACCGGTACGACCCGCGGGTCTGGGGCTACGACTACACGGAGACGAACGGCTGGGGCTACGCCTTCACGGCCCCGCAGGACAGCCGGGGCCTGGCGAACCTGTACGGCGGCCGCGACGGCCTGGCCAAGAAGCTCGACACGTACTTCTCCACTCCCGAAACGGCGGGCCCCGAGTTCGTCGGCTCGTACGGCGGTGTCATCCACGAGATGACGGAGGCGCGTGACGTACGGATGGGCATGTACGGCCACAGCAACCAGGTCGCGCACCATGTCGCATACATGTACGACGCGGCCTCGCAGCCCTGGAAGACGCAGGAGAAGGTCCGCGAGGTCCTGGGCCGCCTCTACACGGGCAGCGAGATCGGCCAGGGTTACCACGGAGACGAGGACAACGGCGAGCAGTCGGCCTGGTACCTCTTCTCCTCGCTCGGCTTCTACCCGCTCGTCATGGGCAGTGGCGAGTACGCGATCGGATCCCCGCTCTTCACGAAGACCACGGTCCATCTGGAGAACGGCCACGACCTGGTCGTCAGGGCGCCGAAGAACAGCGCGAAGAACATCTATGTGCAGGGCCTGAAGGTCAACGGCAAGAAGTGGAACTCGACTTCACTGCCGCACGACCTGCTGGCCAAGGGCGGTGTGCTGGACTTCGACATGGGCGCCAAGCCGTCGTCGTGGGGCACCGGCAAGGACGCGGCGCCGACCTCGATCACCACGGACGACAAGGTGGCATCGCCGAAGGCGGACGTACTGAAGGGCGAGGGTGCCCTGTTCGACAACACATCGGCCACCTCGGCGTCGGTCACCTCGGTGGACCTGCCGGTGCCCTCGGCCACGAACGCGGTCCAGTACACGCTGACATCGAGCGCGGCGGACAAGGCACCGGCCGGGTGGGTCCTGCAGGGCTCGTCGGACGGCACGACATGGAAGGACCTCGACAAGCGGTCGGCCCAGTCGTTCGCCTGGGGCAAGCAAACGAGGGTGTTCTCGGTGAGCACGCCGGGCTCGTACGCGCACTACCGGCTGGTCTTCACCGGTGAAGGGACGCTCGCGGAGGTGGAGTTGCTCTCCTGATCCGACGCTCCCCTCGCTTGTGGCACCACCCGCGTTTCACACGGACGGCCGGTACCTCCCCTGTGAGGTACCGGCCGTCCTGCGTTGCTCCGAGGGTGGGACGGGGACAACATCACGGGCTCCGGTCGGCCACGGCGCTCAGGACGAGGCAGCAGCCGGTGCCCCCTCAGCCGGGCACGACACCCTCGCTCCCGCTCGGGGAATCCGGAACGGCCCGGGGGAACAGGCCCTCGGGCAATGTCACATTCCATGCTGTCATGACCGGCTGACCGTGCTCGGTGCCGAGCCGGGAGACGGCCCCCGTGGCGAGCTGGAACAGCGTGCCCTCGGCCGGGGTCAGGCCGAGATAGCGGGCGGTCAGTACACGCAGGAAATGGGAGTGGGCAACGAGCGCGATGTCCTCGTCCGCGTCGCGGCCCGCCGCCTCCGCGACTTCGGCCAGCACCCGGTCGGCACGCGCACCGACCTCGGCGGGCGTCTCGCCGGGGTGCGCCTCGGGGCCGGGGGCGACCCCGTCGGTCCACAGATTCCACTCGGGACGGGTGCGGCGGATCTCCTCGGTGGTCACCCCTTCGTAGCCGCCGTAGTCCCACTCGCGCAGCTCGGGTGTGATGCGGGGTGCGACGAGTCCGGCGAGCTCCGCGGTGCGCCGGGCGCGTACCGCGGGGCTGACCAGGGTGAGTGCGATCTGCCGGTCGGCGAGCAGGGGCGCCAGCGCGCGTGCCTGACGTTCGCCGAGGGGGGTCAGGGGCAGATCGGTGTGGCTCGTGTGCTGCCCGGACCGCGACCACTCGGTCTCGCCGTGCCGGATCAGGATCAACTCGCCCATGGGTGTCATCCGCTCTCTGTGCTGTTCGTTCCGCGAAGCTCGCAGATCTGCAAACCCGCTGGTCGACCATCGCATTCCGTGCGCCCACGACGAAGCGGGCAGTGGCTCGTTTCCGGGTACGGCAGCCCCGTGGTCCGCGACATTCCGTCAAATGCCCCAGCCGGACGGACCGGACCCGACAGGGCCGCAACCGGTCACGCGGCGCGCTGCTCCCGGCGGTTGCCACCGCGCAGCAGGGCGAAGACGACGGTGCACAGTACGAGGCAGGCCACCGCGAGTCCCCAGAGCACGGTGTGGAAGGCGGAGTCGTAGGCCTGGGTCAGGGAGTCGAGGAATCCGTGCCAGTCGGTGGCACCGGAGATCTCGGCGGCGCGGGAGAGATCGCCGCCCGCCGCCTGGCTTGCCACTTGGGCGGCGTGACCGGCTCCGGCGTGCGCGCCTATGGAGTCGGCGATGTCCGATCCGAGGACGGTGGCGAGCGACGAACCGTACACCGCGACGGCGATGGCGATGGCGCGCACAGCGAACACCCAGCGCCAGCCGAGGGTCTGGACAAGCGCGGCCGGGCCGGCCGGGCAATGTCACACCGGTTTCACGGCGCGGATCCGTCGTCGGTGAGGACTTCGCGGATGACGTGTCGTGCGATCGCCGCCATGGCCGGATTCGAGTCCCGGTAGTAGCGCAGTTCCCCGAGCGCGGTCGACAGCGCCCAGCCACGGCCCCGCGCCCAGGCCGCGTCATCGGCGTTCACGGCGGTACGGAAGGTCCCGCGGGCGTGCGCCGGCAGCAGGTACCACGCCGCGATCAGGTCGACGGCGGCATCGCCCAGCCCCATGCAGCCGAAGTCGATGACGGCGCTGAGCCGTCCGTTTACGAGCAGCAGGTTGCCGGGTTGCAGATCCGCGTGGATCCAGACGGCCGGACCGGTCGGCGCGGAGGCCCGCAGCGCCGCCTCCCACACGGCGAGCGCCGCGCCGGTGTCCACGGCCTCGTGCAGCACCGCGATCGCGGCGCGCGTCGCGGTGTCGCGGGCCGCCAGGGGTTCGCTGCGGAAGGAGGGCGGCCCGTCGGCGGGGTCGATCCGGTGCAGCGCGGCGACGAAGTCCGCCAGGTCCGCCGCGAGCGGGCCGGGTTCGACAACCTCCCCGACCGCCGGGTTCGCGCCGTCGAGCCACTGGAAGACCGACCAGTGCCACGGATAGCCCTCCGCGGGCCCGCCCCTGCCCAGCGGTACGGGGATCGCGGCGGGAAGCGACGGGGCGAGCCGGGGCAGCCAGTGGTGCTCCTTCTCCACGTCGCCGGCGGCTCCCGCGGTACGGGGCAGTCGCACCACCAGGTCCTCGCCGAGCCGGTACATGGCGTTGGACGTGCCCACGGGGACGACCGGTTCGACGGGCAGTCCGGCCCAGCCCGGGAACTGCGAGGCGATCAGCCGGTGCACGAGGGATTCACCGATGTCCGGTTCGTCGGCATGCATCTTGCCCGTGTGCATGAGGACCCTTCAGGAGTGGGGCACCGACCGGCGGTTGGCGGCCGACGGCCATACGAACGCTCGCGCGCGCCGCCCGTCAACTCGTTTACCGCGCGCGGCCCTCGACGACCGGGCGGCGGCAGCCACCTACGGGTGGCGCGTTCCCCGATTCCCGGACCGGCGCGTCCGTGCGCCGTTACATTTCGGCGTATGCCGCAGCCCAAGGACCTCGATCCGTACACCGACGCCCGCTCCTTCTACGGTTCCGAGTTGCGCCGCCTGCGCGAGGCCGCCGGGATGTCCCAGAGCGAGCTGGGCGACCGGGTCTTCTGCTCGGGTACATACATCGGGCTGTTCGAGATGGCGGAGCGGCGCCCGCAGGAGGACATGTCCCGCGCCTTCGACGAACTGCTGGGAAGCGGCGAGCACCTTCAGCGGCTGTGCCGGCTGGCGCGGAAGTCGAAGGTGGCGAGCTACTTCGCGGATGCGGCGGAACTCCAGCTGCAAGCCTCGTCCATCGAGAGCTACACGTCGATGGTGGTCCTCGGACTGCTGCAGACAGAATCCTATGCACGTGCGCTGACCCGGGCTGCCCACCCGTTCGCTGACGCGCAAGTCATCGAGGGACATGTCAAGACGCGCATGGAACGCACCAGTCTTCTCGACTCGCCCACGGCACCCGTGCTTTGGGTGGTGCTTCACGAAGCCGCGCTGCTCTTGCCCGTTGGTGGGCCTGCCGTCATGGCTGAGCAGCTCGATCATCTCGCCGAGCAGATCGCTTCTCGCCCTCGTGTCGTCACCCAGGTGCTCCCGTTCTCCGCCGGGGCGCACCCTTTCCTGCACTCGTCCATGACACTGATGCAGTTCACCGATGCCCCGTCCATCGTGTACACGGAGAGCGCGTACAGCGGTCAACTCGTCGAAGAACCACGGCTGGTGGAGCAGTACCGATCCGCATACGATCTGGCCAGGGCCGTCGCGCTGTCGCCGGAGACGTCCCTGGATCGGATCGTGTCGGCGGCGAAGGAGTTCGCGACCGATGAGCGTCACACCTGACCTGAGTACCGCTGCCTGGCGTACGTCGTCGTACAGCAATGGCGACGGCGGTGAATGCGTCGAGGTCGCCGACAACGTCCCCGGCTTCGTCCCCGTACGCGACTCCAAGCTGACCGACAGCCCGGTCCTGGCCTTCCGGGCCGCAGGCTGGGCAGCATTCGTGCGGACCGTCAAGCGGTAGGACGACCGCAGGCGTCGTACAACGCGAAGGGCCGCACCCCGGGAGACCCGGGATGCGGCCCTTCGGCTCTGCTGCCTGCCTCGCGCCTACTTGCGGATCAGGCTGCGGAGCACGTACTGCATGATCCCGCCGTTGCGGTAGTAGTCCGCCTCACCGGGGGTGTCGATGCGGACGACCGCGTCGAACTCCACACCGGTGTCGGTGGAGACCTTCACCGTGCGCGGCGTGGTGCCGTTGTTCAGCTCGGTCACGCCGGTGAAGGAGAAGGTCTCCTCGCCGGTCAGTCCGAGGGCCTCGGCGGTCGCGCCCTCCGGGAACTGGAGCGGGAGGACGCCCATGCCGATGAGGTTCGAGCGGTGGATGCGCTCGTACGACTCGGCGATGACCGCCTTGACGCCGAGGAGCGCGGTGCCCTTGGCGGCCCAGTCGCGGGAGGAGCCGGAGCCGTACTCCTTGCCCGCCAGGATGACCAGCGGGGTGCCGGCGGCCTGGTAGTTCTGCGAGGCGTCGTAGATGAACGACACCGGGGCGTCAGCCTGGGTGAAGTCGCGGGTGAAGCCACCCTCGGTGCCCGGGGCGATCTGGTTGCGCAGGCGGATGTTCGCGAAGGTGCCGCGAATCATGACCTCGTGGTTGCCACGGCGCGAGCCGTACGAGTTGAAGTCGCGGCGCTCGACGCCGTGCTCCGTCAGGTACTTGCCGGCCGGGGTGTCGGCCTTGATCGCACCGGCCGGGGAGATGTGGTCGGTGGTGACCGAGTCGCCCAGCTTGGCGAGCACGCGGGCGCCGGCGATGTCGGCGACCGGGGTCGTCTCCATCGTCATGCCCTCGAAGTACGGGGGCTTCCGCACGTAGGTGGACTGCGGGTCCCACTCGAACGTGTTGCCGGTCGGGATCGACAGCGCCTGCCACTGGGCATCGCCGGCGAAGACGTCCTGGTAGGACTTGTTGAACATGTCCTCGCCGATGGAGTTGGCGACGACGTCGTTGACCTCGGCCTCGGAGGGCCAGATGTCCGCGAGGTAGACCGGCTTGCCGTCCTGGTCGATGCCCAGGGCGTCCTTGGTGATGTCGACCTTCATCGAACCGGCGATGGCGTACGCGACGACCAGCGGCGGGGACGCCAGGTAGTTCATCTTGACGTCAGGGTTGATCCGGCCCTCGAAGTTACGGTTGCCGGAGAGCACCGAGGTCACGGCCAGGTCGTGCTCGTTGACCGCCTTGGAGACCTCCTCCGGCAGCGGGCCGGAGTTGCCGATGCAGGTGGTGCAGCCGTAGCCGACGAGGTTGAAGCCGACCTTGTCGAGGTACGGGGTCAGGCCCGCCTTGTCGAAGTAGTCGGTGACGACCTTGGAGCCCGGGGCGAGGGTGGTCTTGACCCACGGCTTGCGGGTCAGGCCCTTCTCGACCGCCTTCTTGGCCACGAGCGCCGCGGCGACCATGACGTACGGGTTCGAGGTGTTGGTGCAGGAGGTGATCGCGGCGACGGTGACGGCGCCGTGGTCGATCTCGTACGTCGTCCCGTCGGGGGCCGTGACCGTGGTCGGACGCGACGGCACACCGTTGGAGGAGGCCGGCGAGTCGGAGGCCGGGAAGGACTCCTTGCCGGACTCCTCGTCCTCGGAGACGTAGTTGCGCACGTCCTGCGCGAACTGCTCCTTGGCGTTGGCCAGGACGATGCGGTCCTGCGGGCGCTTCGGGCCGGCGATCGACGGAACGACCGTCGACAGGTCCAGCTCCAGCTTCTCGGAGAAGTCCGGCTCGGCGGCCGGGTCCAGCCAGAGGCCCTGCTCCTTGGCGTACGCCTCGACGAGCGCGACCTGCTGCTCGTCACGGCCGGTCAGACGCAGGTACTTCAGCGTCTCGTCGTCGATCGGGAAGATCGCCGCGGTGGAGCCGAACTCCGGCGACATGTTGCCGATGGTGGCGCGGTTCGCGAGGGAGGTGGCGGCGACGCCCTCACCGTAGAACTCGACGAACTTGCCGACGACACCGTGCTTGCGGAGCATCTCGGTGATGGTCAGCACGAGGTCGGTGGCGGTGGTGCCGGCCGGGAGCTCGCCGGTCAGCTTGAAGCCGACGACGCGCGGGATGAGCATGGAGACCGGCTGGCCGAGCATCGCGGCCTCGGCCTCGATGCCGCCGACGCCCCAGCCCAGCACACCGAGGCCGTTGACCATGGTGGTGTGCGAGTCGGTGCCGACGAGGGTGTCGGGGTACGCCTGGCCACCCCGGACCATGACCGTACGGGCCAGGTGCTCGATGTTGACCTGGTGGACGATGCCGGTGCCCGGGGGGACGACCTTGAACTCGTCGAAGGCGGTCTGGCCCCAGCGCAGGAACTGGTAGCGCTCCTTGTTGCGGCCGTACTCCAGCTCGACGTTCTGTGCGAACGCGTCGTTGGTGCCGAACTTGTCGGCGATGACGGAGTGGTCGATGACCAGCTCGGCCGGGGCGAGGGGGTTGATCTTGGCCGGGTCACCGCCCAGCTCCTTGACGGCCTCACGCATGGTGGCGAGGTCCACGACACACGGCACACCGGTGAAGTCCTGCATGATCACGCGGGCCGGCGTGAACTGGATCTCCTGGCTGGGCTGCGCCTGGGAGTCCCAGCCGCCGAGCGCCCGGATGTGGTCGGCGGTGATGTTCGCGCCGTCCTCGGTGCGGAGCAGGTTCTCCAGCAGCACCTTCAGGCTGTAAGGGAGGCGGGCGGAGCCCTCGACCTTGTCCAGCTTGAAGATCTCGTACGACTCGTCGCCCACGCGCAGCGTGCTGCGGGCGTCGAAGCTGTTCGCCGACACGACAGTCTCCTTCATCAATGTGCGCGTACTCCGCGCCGCGCCTCATTACGGCGGGCGCCGCGTGGTGCCGCCTACGGCCCCTCGACCATCCGCTAAGGTAAGGCTTAGTTAGGTAACCCTTACCAACTGGCGGACTGCGGTGCGCCTTCGGCATATATCTCGATGTCGAGATAACTCTAGTACATCACCGCCGCACGGTCATGCGCGGGCGGCGCGGCTGCGCTGCGCCCGCTAGTCTCGCCGCCGCACACCTCTTCTTCCGATGAACGTATCGACCCCGCGGCGGCGCGGGAACGTGCCGTCATCGGGGGACGGGCGCCCGGACGAAGGAGGAACATGAACGACGTCACCGAGTTCAAGGACATCTCCCCGACCACCCTCGCCGATCTCCTGGGCCGCGAGCAGGTCATGGACATCGGCATCCGCCCCCTGTGGCCCTCGATCCCCCGCGTCGCCGGCCCGGCGTTCACCGTGCGGTGCCCTCCGGGCGACAACCTCATGCTGCACGCGGCCATCCACCGCGCGGAGCCGGGCTCGGTCATCGTCGTCGAGGCAGGTGACGTCGACTACGCACTCGCCGGAGGAAACGTCTGCGCCGTCGCTCAGCGCCGTGGGATCGCGGCGTTCGTGACCGACGGAGTGATCCGTGACCTGGCCGAGGTGCGCGAGATGGGCTTCCCCGTCTTCGCCAGGGGAGTCATCCCCGTCCCGGGCACCAAGAAGGCCATTGAGCCGCTCAACGGCCCGGTGCGGTGCGGCGGCGTGAGCGTCGACGCGGGCGACATCGTGGTGGCCGACGAAGAGGGCATCGTGGTCACTCCCCGCGCCCGCCGGGAGCAGGTGCTCCTCGACGCCCGGAAGAAGCTGGCCGAGGAGGCCGGCGAATCCCTCGATGTGTGGGAGGAAGCCCATCGCACCCGCATCGACAAGCTCCTGACCGAAGGCGGCTTCGAGGGCTGATTCGACGCCAGGCTTCCGTCATACCTGCACTGTCCCCCGGCCTCGGCCCGGCCCGGCCCGGCCCGGCTCGGCCCGGCCCGGCCCGGCCCGGCCCGGCCCGGCTCTGCGAGTGGGGCCGGGGCGAGGCCGACGCCCCCGGATGGACCACACCGCGCGCAGTCGCGGCGATACGGGTGGACCATGGAACGCACGGTGCGCTCGCAGCCCGCACCTTTCACGCACATCAGGCTGCGTAACCGCCGTGCCTCCACACGCAGCCGTCACCCGAACACCACACCCCACCACAGGCCCCATCTCATATCTGAGATAACCTTTCGTCATGTCAGACGACTATCTCGTGCGCATAGGCAAGCTCATCCGTGACGCCCGTCAGCACCGGGGCTGGACACAGAGTCAGCTCGCCGAGGCGCTCGCCACCAGTCAGAGCGCCGTCAATCGCATCGAGCGCGGCAATCAGAACATCAGCCTTGAGATGATCGCGCGCATCGGTGAGGCACTTGACAGCGAGATCGTGTCCCTCGGCTACGCCGGGCCCATGCACCTGCGGGTGGTCGGCGGGCGTCGGCTCTCGGGCTCCATCGATGTCAAGACGAGCAAGAACGCGTGCGTGGCACTGCTCTGCGCCTCGCTGCTCAACAAGGGCCGTACGGTACTGCGCCGCGTGGCCCGCATCGAGGAGGTCTACCGACTCCTGGAGGTGCTGAACTCCATCGGCGTGCGGACGAAGTGGATCAACGAGGGAGTCGATCTGGAGATCGTCCCGCCGGCCCGGCTCGACATGGACGCCATCGACGCGGACGCCGCCCGCCGGACCCGTTCCATCATCATGTTCCTCGGTCCGCTGCTGCACCGGATGGACTCGTTCAAGCTTCCGTACGCGGGAGGCTGCGACCTCGGTACGCGGACCATCGAGCCGCACATGATCGCGCTGCGCCGGTTCGGGCTGGAGATCGCCGCGACGGAAGGGCTCTACCACGCCCAGATAGACCACTCGGTCACGCCCGACCGTCCCATAGTGCTCACCGAGCGCGGGGACACCGTGACCGAGAACGCGCTGCTGGCCGCCGCCCGGCACGACGGCACGACCGTCATCCGTAACGCATCCTCCAACTACATGGTCCAGGACCTGTGCTTCTTCCTGGAGGCACTGGGCATACGCGTGGACGGCATCGGCACGACCACACTGACCGTGCACGGCGTCCCGCACATAGATGTGGACGTCGACTACTCCCCCTCCGAGGACCCGGTCGAGGCGATGAGCCTCCTCGCCGCCGCCGTGGTGACGGAGTCCCGGCTGACGATCCGCCGGGTGCCGATCGAGTTCCTCGAGATCGAGCTCGCGGTACTGGAAGAGATGGGCGTCGACTGCGACCGTACGACCGAGTACGCCGCCGACAACGGCCGTACCCGGCTGGTCGACCTCACGGTCCGCCCCTCCAAGCTGGAGGCGCCGATCGACAAGGTCCACCCCATGCCGTTCCCCGGGCTCAACATCGACAATGTGCCCTTCTTCGCGGCCATCGCCGCCTCGGCCCACGGCCAGACCCTCATCCACGACTGGGTCTACGACAACCGGGCCATCTACCTCACCGATCTGAACCGCCTCGGCGGCAGGCTGCAGCTCCTGGACCCGCACCGGGTACTGGTCGAGGGCCCGACCCGCTGGCGCGCCGCCGAGATGATGTGCCCGCCCGCGCTGCGGCCCGCCGTGGTGGTGCTGCTCGCCATGATGGCGGCGGAAGGCACCTCCGTACTGCGCAATGTGTATGTCATCAACCGCGGTTACGAGGAGCTGGCGGAGCGGCTCAACTCCGTGGGCGCGCAGATCGAGATCTTCCGGGACATTTGATCGACAAAGGCCGCCGCCCCCTTCCTGACCAGGCATAACGATGGTTCGGAAGGGGGCGGCGGCATCTGTGGGACTTCTCTGGGACTTTGCGCCCGAGCGGGGGCTGCTACGAGCTACAGTCCGGCCTCGGCGCTGTCCGGGCCGAGGCTACGTGAAGATCGCGTCGATGGCGGCGGTGCCCCGTGCGCCCGCGCGGGGCAGGAAGTGGGAGTACTTCCGCAGGGTGAATCCGGGGTCGGAGTGGCCCAGCCAGCGTGCCAGTGAGACGACCGATTCGCCGGCCTCCAGTTCCTCGGAGGCGTAGAAGTGACGCAGGGCATGGAAGCCGTGCTCCCGGGACGGCTCCCACACTCGGGATCCGCTCTGATTGCTCTCCTGTAGTGGAGCGATGACGCCCGCTCCGGCCAGGGCCGGCTTCCAGACGTAGGAGTTGAAGAAGTTCCGGTTGATCGCCTTCCGCTCGCGTCCCGTCACCAAGAGGCTGTATGTCCTCGGCCGCCGGTGCTTGGCTTCCACAGGCGTCTCAGGGGGGCGGGGGTCGTCCCAGGGCAGCGTGACCGGCACTGGCGCGAAGAGCTCCATGTGCCGCTGGATGGCCCGGGCCACGCTTGAAGGCAAAGGCACGTCTCGGACCTTGCGGCCCTTGGGAAGCGCGAAGCACAGCTTCGCACGCACCATCTTGACCTGGCGCCGGATATGCACGACTTCCTTGGCGAAGTCGATGTCCTCTACGCTCAGCCCGAGCGCCTCTCCTTGCCGGAGGCCCAGGCCCGCTCCGATCTCGACAAGTACTCGGTACCGTTCCGGCATTGCCGCGCGTACGGCCAGCACGCGCTCGGGAGCCCACGCCTCAACTCTGCCGGGTGCGGCGGCCGGCGGACCGACCGTGCTGGAGCGACACGGCTTGATCAAGGTTGACATGCTCCTGGCGGATAATTCCAGTCCGCGCCGCCCCGAATCGGTCTGCCGTCGGCGAACTACCTCCAGAGGGACACATGCCGGATTGCGTCCGACACCAAAAGAGTTGCCCCTGAGGAAAGTTCGGCCCAGTACTCCAGCCGTAGATGATGACCGGCTGGTCAGGGGCGGTGTGGAGGCAGGTGCGGCCACCGGTGATCACCGGGTGTTGTGTGGACAAACGAAGATCAGGCGGTGGCCGCAGGCCATAACGTAGACCCCGCTCGCTGGCTGGAGATGTTCGAGGGCCTAATGGGCCGGATCGCGGGACGGTCGCGCGATCCGAACCCCGGCGCCGCGCACGCTCACTTGTCCTGGGGCTACTGTCCGGCCTGCCGCGCAAGAACTGCTGGACCATCGCCGAGCCTGCCGGGCACGCCACCCCAGATGGTCTGCAGCACCTACTGGCGCGGGCCAAGTGGGACGCCGATGCCGTCCGTGACGATGTACGCGGATACGTCGTGGAGCATCTCGGAGACACTGACGCTGTCCTGGTCGTCGACGAGACCGGCGACCTGAAGAAGGGCATCTGCACGGTGGGTGTGCAGCGCCAGTACACCGGCACCGCGGGCAGGATCGAGAACTCCCAAGTCGCCGTCTACCTCGCCTACGCCACCGTCGGCGGACACGCGGCGACAGACTGGGAGTTGTACGTTACGCGCTCACGGACCGAAGATGCAGACCGCTGCCGGGCGGCCGGGATACCCGACGAAGTGGCCTTCGCCACCAAGCCAGCCCTGGCCGCCGCGATGATCACGCGTGCCCTGGACACCGGCGTCCATGCCGCCTGGGTCGCCGGCGACGAGGTCTACGGTGCCAACCCCTACCTGCGCGCGGCCCTCGAAGCCCGCCGGACCGGCTACGTCCTCGCCGTCGCCTGCGACCAGCAGGTACTCACCAAGGCTGGAAAGTTCCGGGCCGACGCCCTGGCCAGGAAGCTGCCCAAACGCGCCTGGCAGCAGCGCTCCGCTGGCGCCGGAGCAAAGGGCTGCGCCTGTACGACTGGGCCGTGGCCGACCTCACCAGCACGCAGCCCGGCCACCACCAACTACTGGTCCGCCGCAACCGTCGCACCGGTGAACTCGCCTTCTACCGCTGCTACGCGCCCCACCCGGTCCCCCTGGCCACGCTGGTGAGGGTCGCGGGAGCAAGATGGCGGGTGGAAGAAACCTTCCAAGCCGGAAAGGGCCTGGCCGGGCTGTGCGAACACCAAGTCAGACGGTGGACCTCCTGGCACCGGTGGGTCACCCTCGCCATGCTCGCGCACGCCTTCCTCGCCGTCGTCCGCGTCGACGAACACGCCCAACATCCAGCACCTGACCGACTGATCCCGCTGACCTGCAACGAGATCCAGCACCTGTTCACCAGCCTGTCCGTCCAGCCCGTCCACGACGCAGCCCACCGGCTCCGCTGGTCCCACTGGCGACGCCGCCACCAAGCCCGCGCCCGCGACAGCCACTACCGACGACAAACAGCGGCAACAGCCACGGCTGGACGGAAGTAATGGCTGATCAGGATGGCAAATTCTGTTTCATTCCGTAGTGGCAAGGCGCCCCTTGGCCCAATCGGTGTGGCGTTTACGCAGGTCGGCCGCGGTGAGATCGGTGCGGCCGAGATCGTGGTAGTTGGGCAGCCAGGTCTCGACGGTGCGGTGGGAGTTCGTGAGCGCAAACAGGTCCCATAGCGCCATGTCGGGTACGGCCTCGCCCGCTGCCTCCTGGTATGCATTCAAGAACACTTCGGCTGCGATCGGGCCGTGCAGCAGAACCAGGTCGAGCCGACACCAGCTCACATCAAATCCCCGTGGTGCTCGTGACGCACCTGACCAGTCGACTATGCCGGTGAGCGCCCCCTCCTGCCACAAGACGTTGCCGGACCAGTAGTCGTAGTGCGTCAGAACCAATCTTTGGCCAGCAAGACGATGGCCATGGGCGGCCAGGATCGACGCGGCGGGGCCCGCATCGCCCGCGTGAGCGGATGAAGTGGCTGCTGCCACCATGCCGTCACGAAGCGTGCTGAGCCGGGCGATTGGAACAGCGTGGATGCGGGCCAGGGCGCGTCCCAGTTGAGCTGCTGTGGTTTCCGCTGAGGCCGACGTGATGTCGGCGCGGCCGGGAAGCCGAGTGATCAAGATGGCAGGTTCACCAAACCGACGCCCGTCGGGGTCGACGTCTACGAGGCGTGGCGCCCAACCATCCAGTCCGTCCAGAACTGTCAGCACATGCGCTTCATGCGCCGCCGCGTTGTCACCGGAGGGGAAGCGTCGCAGCACCATCTCCACGGTCGGCCGCTCGGTTCTCAGCAAATGCGTAGCGGCGTGGGTACCACCAGCAAGTCGCCGCACGATGCGCGCGGAAGCGGCAGGACCAGCGGCCTCGGCAGCCCAAGCAACGGCCGCCGGAGGTGGGAGCGACTCGATCACCGCGTCATACTGCACGATCCAGCCCGCAGAAACCACCGTGTTTTGCAGGCTTCCAGAGCGGCGCGCTCTCGGACCTCAGCTCATAGACCGAGCACCCGCCCCCAGCCTCATGCGCTCAAACCACGCCACATGGAGATCGTGATCTACGGCTGGAGTACTAGCTAGCTTGATCTTTAACCTGTGCGGCGGGGACGTGGGGTCGTTGGGTTCTTCGTCCGTCGCTTCGTGGTGTCTTTTTTGCGGACTGTGTGCACGT
>NZ_JBIURV010000030.1:0-91508 GCF_044741025.1 Streptomyces sp. NPDC088246 | reverse complement strand
CGACACACCCCACCCAACGCCACAACACCGGCCCGGGACACCCCCGGAACGGTCACGCCATACGAATCAACGACCCGCGAAGTCCGGGCCTAGAGGCTCAGGTGCCGTACGGCGTACGAACGCCAGGGCCGCCACCGCTCCGCCCCGGGCCTCCCGTCCGGATCCACATCGGGGTCGCCGAGCGCACGCATCCTGATGAGCGCCGCAGCCGCCGGACCGATCCCCTGCAGCCGCAGCAGCGCCTGCTCGGCCTCGTCGCGGTCGGCCCCGGCGTCGAGCCGTACGTCCCCGTCGGCGAGCGCGGTCGCCAGAGCCCGCGACGCCGGGTCGTCCACCGCACCGGCCAGCACTCCCGGCTCGGGAAAGACATGCGTGAGCCCGCCGCAGGGGACGTCGAGGACCTTCCCGTACATCTCGACGAGCCGCTCGGCTCCGGGCCGGCCCACCAGCGTCCGTACGGCGAACTCCTCCGGATCCGCGGCACCCGGCGAGCGCAGCCCCGGGCGGGCGGCGACACTCGGTGCGAGTCGCGGGTCGGTGCCGAGCCGCTCGTCGACTGCGTACGGATCGGCGTCCAGGTCGAAGAGGCGCCGCAGCCGCTGCACGGCCGTCGTCAGATCCCGCAGGTCCGTGAGGTGGATCCGGGCGTCCAGCCAGCGCCCGGCGGACCGTTCGTCGACGGCCACGATGCCCGTGCCGTACGGGAGCCGCAGGGTGCGCCGGTAGGTACGGGCACCGGGATCCCCGCTGACCTCCTCGATCCGGGCGACCGTCTCGCCCGCCAGGAGATCGAAGACCTCGCGGGCCGCGTACGGCCCCCGGTGGGCGAGCCGCAGCGGGATCCCGGTGGTGCGCGCCTCCCGTACCGCCGCTCCCAGCCCCGTCCCGGCCTCGGCGCGCAGTGCGCTCGGCGTACGGGCATAGATCTGCCGGATCGTGTCATTGAACTGCCGCACGCTGGCGAAGCCGGACGCGAAGGCGATCTCGGTCACGGGCAGCCCGGTCGTCTGGAGCAGCACCCGCGCGGTGTGGGCCCGCTGGGCGCGGGCGAGCGCGACGGGTCCGGCGCCCAGCTCCGCGTTGAGCTGCCGCTGCACCTGCCGTGAGCTGTAGCCGAGCCGGTGGGCGAGACCGGGCACGCCCTCCCGGTCGACCACGCCGTCGCCGATCATCCGCATGGCCCGGCCGACGACATCGGCCCGGACGTTCCAGTCGGCGGAGCCGGGCACGGCGTCCGGGCGGCAGCGTCGGCACGCCCGGAAGCCGTTGCCCTGGGCGGCGGCCGCCGTCGGGTAGAAGCGGACGTTCTTCCGCTTGGGGGTGACAGCGGGGCAGCTCGGCCGGCAGTAGATGCCGGTCGTTTCGACGGCGAAGAAGAACTCCCCGTCGAAACGGGCGTCACGGCTGCTCACCGCCTCGTACCTGGTCTGTTCGTCCATCACACCGTCCAGTGTGCGGCACCCCCGGGTACCGCACTGGCGGTATTCGGACGTCGACCAGGGTTGCGGCCTACCGCAGCCGGCCTCGCTTCGCGTCCATGGCCGCCCGGCCCTCGGCCCCTCTGCGCTTCCATTCACGCAGCATTTCGGACCGCACCCGGGCATCGGTCTTGGCGACGATGCGCTGGTTCTCGCGCAGCAGCTTGCGGAAGCTGTCGAGGCGCCGCTCCGAGAGCGAACCCTCCTCGATCGCGGCGAGTACCGCGCAGCCGGGCTCCGACTCATGGGCGCAGTCGTGGAACCGGCACTGCTCGGCCAGCTCCTCGATCTCGGAGAAGACCTGGCCGACGCCGGTCTCCGCGTCCCAGAGCCCGACCCCGCGCAGTCCGGGGGTGTCGATCAGTACGCCCCCGGAGGGCAGGACCAGCAGATTGCGGGTCGTGGTGGTGTGCCGGCCCTTGCCGTCGACATCACGGGCGGCCTGCACCTCCATCACGTCGCGGCCGAGGAGGGTGTTGGCGAGGGTCGACTTGCCCGCGCCGGACGCCCCGAGCAGCACGCTCGTCCCGCCCGCGACGATGGCGCCGAAGACGTCGAGCCCTTCCCCGGTGGCGGAGCTGACGGGCAGCACCTGTACACCGGGCGCGATGGCCTCGATGTCCTGGACGAGGTACGACAGCGTGGCGGTGTCCGGCACCAGATCGGCCTTGGTCAGCACCACGATCGGCTGGGCGGCGCCGTCCGAGGCGGACGCCCCGTCGCGCAGCAGCGCGTCGCCACTGGAACTGGACATGGCCAGCGCGAGGAAGCGCTCCACCCGTCCCAGGTCGAGCTCCACGGCGAGCGAGACACAGATGGCGATGTGATCGACGTTGGTGGCCAGCACCTGTCCCTCGGAGCGCTGCGACGACGTCGAGCGGACGAAGGCCGTACGCCGCGGCAGCAGCGTCCGTACGAACTGCGGATCGCCGTCGGGGTCGACGGCGACCCAGTCGCCCGTGCAGACGATCCGCATCGGATCACGCGGGACGACGAAGGCGGTGTCGGCCCGGAGCGTGCCGTGCGGGGTGACGACATCGCACTGCCCGCGATCCACCCGCACCACGCGTCCGGGCAGCAGGCCCTGTCCGGCGTACGGAGCGAACTCGGCGGCCCAGTCGTCGTCCCAGCCGTACGGGGACAGCGGATGCGAGGCGGACGAGCCCTGAAGAGAAGAGGCGAAGGACGGAGAAGACGGGAAAGACAAGGGAAACCCTTCAAAGGGTGGCCCCGGCAACGCGCACACAGGCGCGGAGAGTTACGGAAAGGTCAGCCGGCGACCACGGGGGTGGAAACGATGCTCCTCTGGTTGTGGGCAACGCCCACCGCAGCGACAGTCATCAATGTCCTCACCTCCTGGTTCAAGCACGGGGCCGACACCGGCGGTTCTTGTCCGCCGTCCGGAACGCTGCACACGATAGCCCGCGACCGTCGGGTGCCGTCAACACATTTGATCCACGGGATCCGGCAGCTCCGCCCCGGGGCACTTCACGGCCGCATTCATCGGAGATATCCGTAGATCTCCCTCGATCAGGTGGTACACATGCACAACGACCGGTCACTGGTCGTCAAGGTGCCGAGCACGACCTCGCCCCAGACCGCCGCCGGCGCGTTCACACGAGCCCGGTTGGGCACGATCACGCTGATCGGGTGGAGCGGCGAGCACCCCGATGGCGGCCACGACGTCGCCTTCCTTCTCGTCTACTCACTGGGCGACGGGACGGACGGCCCGGCCGCCGGTGAGGCCGCCATGCGTGTGGCTCTGGACCGCAGTGGACTGCCGGTCGGCGCCGGTCCCGTCCACGCCGTCGAGACCCCGGGCCTACCGGTGAAGCTGCTCGTCCAGCCCGGCCAAGCGGTCCTGACGCTGCCTCATTTCACCGCGCAGTACCCCGCACCGTCCGAGTGGCTGGCCGCGGCCCGCGAACGGGGCGAGGTGCACGCGATGTTCGCCACCCGTCCGTGGCACCGGGGCACGCCGGGCCGGCCGGTCAGCGACGAGCTGCTGCGGTCGTTCGCAGGCGACGAAGAGGTCATCATGACCTCCACCCACTGCGTCCTTCCAGTACGCGGTCTGGGCTGAGCCGCCCGCGTACGCCAGATGCCCACCGCCCCCCGTGGAACGGTGGGCGTCATCGTGTGTGGAGCCCTTGGACTGCGCCCCGGACACTGCTCGGTGGCGCCGTACGCCGGAGTGCGGGCGATTGCCGGGCGGATCCCCGAATCGCCCGCACTTCAGGAGTCTCAGCTGTTGCCGACCCCATTGTCGGAGAGCACCGGGATGTCGTCCACGAGGTGCGACAGCGCCTCGTCGCCCTTGGCCTGGGTGGAGTTCTCCGTGCACTGCTGGTTCTGCGGCGAGGACGGCACGTTGACGTCCTGAGCCGCGACCGGGACCAGGCCGACGAGCGAACCGGCGTCGGCCTTGAGCGGCAGGCCGGCGCAGGCCTTGTTCAGCGTGCCCTGGACGAGCTGGAACTGCGAGCCGCCGTCACCCTGGGTCACGCTGTTGCCGAACTCGCACACGGTTTCGCTGCCGTTGACCGAGTTGGTCCCCTGTTCATCACCGATCGCGATGGCCGCGGGGGGCAACGGCGGCGGACAGACCGGCCAAGGACACGGCCACTGCTGCGCCGGCCATCATCTTCTTCATCACGCTTCACCTCTCGGAGCGTCCCGTTGTGGAACGCATTGGTCAACCTGCTACGGCAGCACCAGCTCCGCATTACCACTCACATGGTTTCGATCCGGCGCGAGTCCGACGCCGCGCCCTCACCCGTCGACGTCCTCTTCGGAGATACGGGCCGCCGGAACGCGACTTCCCGCGCAAGGTGGATGGGGCTGCGCGGACGGCGCCGGCTCCGGGCCGCCGCGGGCCGCCTGCCATTCGGCGAGCAGCCGGTCGTAGATGGGTGTGACGTCCTGCGCGTGCCGCTGCCGGCCGCTGGGGCGTTGACTGTCGTACTGGTCCATGAACAGCTCTTACCCGGTGCGACGGGTGACGTCTGCCGTCACTACGGCAACCGGCCCAGTACGCCCGTCCCTTCGAGGGGTCGGCGAGGCCCCGGACACACGACATGGGGCCGCGGCATCCGGGCCGCCGAAGAACGGCTGCCACGTGGATGTGCCGGCCCCACGGGTTTTTCACACACTGCGGGCAGGCGTACTCGAAGCCGCCCGTGACGCTGTCCTCCACGAGTTCGAGGAATCAGCGACGAGCGACCGGAGCCTCACGGGTTCTGGTTGTTGCCGGTGCCGTTGCCGGACAGGACCGGAATGCCGCTCAGGCTGTGCGACAGCGCCTCATCACCCTTGGCCTGGGTGGAGTTCTCCGTGCACTGCTGGTTCTGCGGCGAGGCCAGGGCGTTGATGTCCTGGACCGAGACCGGAACGGCGCCGAGGACCGAACCGACGTTGACCTTGGCCGGCAGGGCGACGCAAGGCTTGTTGAGCGAGCCCTGGACGAGCGCGAACTGCGGGCTCCAGTCACCGTGGGTGGCGGAGTTGCCATACGGCTGGACAGCATCGTTGCCGTTGAACGACGTCGTGCCACCGTCGTTGCCGACGGCCATGGCCTGCGGAGCGATCGCGACGGAGACGCCGACGATCGAAGCAGCGACGGCTGCCGAGGCCATAATCTTCTTGATCACGAAATACCCCCTCTGGGGTTTTCTGTTGCCCGCCTGTCCGGAGCGCTCTGACCAACTCGGTGCGGCAGGGGCGGTTGTGCCGATTCACTCGGACGATGTTTTTGCTGTCCGGTTGTTCGCCGAATGCACAGCACCAAAGGACTGCGAAATGCCGCCGATGAACGGGGAACTGCGTGGCGCGACGGATCAACCGCCGAGCGGCAGGCCGCCCATCAGCGGGGCCGCGCCTTTGGCCGCACCGGCGGCCTGGCCGGCCACGTTGGTGACGGCGCCGTTCTTCTGCACCGAATCGGCGGCACCGCCGACCGTGTCGACGATCGGGTCGACAGCCTGCGGAGCTCCTTCCGCGACCTGGTTGACACCGCCGTCGAGGCTGAAGTCGGGGGCCGTGGTGGCGGTAACGGCGAGGGCGGGAGCAGCCGTTCCGAGAGCAACCACGGAACCGGCAACGAACGCAGCGGTCTTCGCGTACTTCACTTTCAGGTTCCCTTCTGCAGCGGCATCTGTTCCGGTCGCACATCCGAGCCGCACAAGCCTTCTTCAGCTGTGTCTTCTGCTGCTTTCGCCCTGGGTAACGATGTGGTTGCGACACGGCAACTGGATGGGCCGCCTTTTCTCCGGGACCACGCGATCGACTACCGGGAATGGGGAAAGGCCCCGGCACGCATCGGATGCGTGCCGGGGCCTTCCGGTCATGAGCGTTCGGCTGGGCCGACCGGAGGTCAGCCGGTGGTGCAGGCGTTACCGAAGGCGGGGTTGACCGGAGCGATCACGCTCACGGTGTTGCCGCAGAGGTTGACCGGAACGTGGACCGGGGCCTGGACGGCGTTGCCGGCCACCACGCCCGGGGAGTTTTGGGCGCCGCCCTCGGCACCTGAGTCGGCGAAGGCGGGCGCGGCAGCACCCATCGCCATCAGGGTTCCGGCGGCAATGGCGGCAACCTTGGTGTACTTCACTTTTTTCCCTTTCTTTGACGGAGTCCGGAGCGGCCACGTCTTTCGTGCCGCACGAGCGCGGTCCTGATCACTCGTAACTCCGCCGCTGCAATTGGTAACGATGTAAGACCGTAGGCGAAACTCTTTGAGAAGAAGATCCCCCGAAAAATCGCCCGAATGACGCAGTATCGTTCACGCAATGTCACGGGCGCGATCATCGGACAATCTGATGTGCCGGTAGCGGGAAAGGCGGCAGCGGGATCGAGCCGCACGGAGGAGGAATGCCGACGGCCCGGGCCCGCCACAGCGACTGGATCAGCTGTTGCCGACACCGTTGCCGGAGGGCACCGGGATGTCGCCCAGCACGTGCGACAGCGGCTCGTCGCCCTTGGTCTGGATGGAGTTCTCCGCGCACTGCTGGTTCTGCGGCGAGGCCAGCACGTTGACGTCCTGAACCGCGACCGGGACCGCGCCGGGGATCGAGCCGGCGTTGGCCTTGGCCGGCAGGCCGATACACGGCTTGTTCAGGCTGCCCTGGACCAGGCCGAACCGGGGGCTGCCGTCACCACGGGCCTCGGAGTTGCCGAACGACTGCGCGGCTCCGCTGCCGTTGACCGAGGTCGTACCGTTGTCGTCGCCGATCGCCATGGCCTGCGTCGTGCCCAGACCGAGGATGGAGGCGGCAACGGCACCCGTAGCCAGAACCTTCTTGATCACGATGAACCCTTCTCGTGCCGAACACCCCGTACCGGAGCTCCCTGCCCAACTCGTGACCGGGGGTTGGGTTCTCTCCCTTCACCCGAATGCCCAGGCGCACGGACAGCAGCACGAAGCAACACCACGGGGGCCGCAGGAGCATTCAGCCGCCCAGGCCTCTTCGTCGAGGTGTCAACGGCCACGCCGTCATGCGGAGTTGAGCACCTGCGCGCAGTGAATGACGTCAGGGTGAACGCACATAAGCAACCCGTTCGAGTGGTCACAAAATTTCCACGACCTTTCGAGTTTCCTCAACAATTCCTCCTCGTTATTGGTTCTACCAACCGCGCAGCTTGGGTGTTCACCGAACAGAAATAGGACTTATCACATGAAGAACGCTTCTTCGTGGTCTCTCCTCCTTTCCGTAACCGCCGCTTGCCGACTCACGTAGGAAGACCCCCGGGGTAGCGTCCCCGGCGCGAGCTGCACTGCCTGATGAATGAACCGCGAGCGTTCCGCTCGCACGGAATGTCCTAAGGAAGGGCAACCAATGCGAAAAGCCTTGAGTAAGAGCGTGCTGGTCATGGCGGCGGCGTCAGGCATCCTGACCGCGGCCGGCGGGTACGCGTTCGCGGATGCGTCGGCCGATGGCGCCGCCACCGGTTCGCCGGGCATCGGCTCGGGCAATGCCGTGCAGGTGCCGGTGCACGTTCCCGTCAACGTGTGTGGCAACACGGTCAATGTGGTCGGTCTGCTGAACTCCGCGTTCGGCAACAATTGCTCCCACGCGAGCGGTGCCGGGAACAGCAACGGGGGCCAGAGTGCGAGTGCCGAGGGCCTCGCGACCGACTCTCCCGGTGTGCTGTCCGGAAACCTGATCCACGCTCCGGTGGACGTCCCGGTCAATGTCTGTGGCAATAGTGTCGCTGTCGTCGGTGCGCTGAACCCGGCCTCCGGCAACGAGTGCTCCAACGCCAGCGAGCCGACCGTGCCGCCGGTGGTCGAGCCCCCCGTGGTCGAGCCGCCGGTGGTCGAACCGCCCGTGGTCGAGCCGCCGGTTGTCGAACCGCCCGTGGTCACACCCCCCGTGGTCACACCCCCCGTAGTCACACCCCCCGTAGTCACACCCCCCGTAGTCACACCCCCCGTGGTCACACCCCCGGTAGTCACGCCCCCGGTCACGCCCGCCGTGGTCACACCCCCTGCCGGTGAACCGCGGACCAATGAGCCGACGATCACCTCCGGGGGACCGATCACCAGCGCGCAGCTGGCCCACACCGGTGCCGCTGATCTCGGCGTGGCTGCCGGCACGAGCGCCGCGCTGCTGCTCGGTGGCGCGGTACTGATGCGCCGGGTCCGCCGCTCGCAGAGCTGATCCACGAATCAGTCAGCCGGGAGACGAACAGGTCCGGTCGGACAGCCGATGCTGTCCGACCGGACCTGCTGTGCGTACGGAACTCGACCGGTGGGCCCCGCCGACGGTCCACGCGGTCAGTCGGTGCCGAGCGGGTGGAGCGCGGGCCGGTGTGCCCCGGCTCAGAGCCTGTCGGGTGACCTCCGACCGGGCGGCCACGCCCTGGCACGCACGCTTCCCGCGTTGCCGTCAGTCACCGACTCCCCCATAGCTGAAGGCATGGGGGACCCCCTTCGCGTCGACTCCCTCCTCCGCCTCGGAATCGCACGCACCAGACCGCGTCCGCTATCCGACCGGAGGTCACCCGACAGGCTCTCAGGCCCGGGAGAGCCCCGCGCCGTCCAGGCAGGCCGCGATCGTTGCGGTCTCTGCCGCGTCCAGCCGACGCATCGGCGGGCTCATCACATTGGTGGTGATGAGCCCGCGCAGCATCAAAGCCGTCTTGAACGCGCCGAGGCCGGCGGCGGTGGCGGACACCGTGCCGGGACGGGCCGCACGAACGATGTCGAAGAGCGCGACGAGACGCTCCTGTTCGGAACCGGCGGTGGCCCAGTCGCCGCGTACCGCGGCCTCGTGGAGACGTACGTACCCGTGCGGGTCCACATTGCCGAGCCCGGGGACGGAGCCGTCCGCACCGACGAGCATCATCGCGTCGACGACCAGTTCGTGCCCGGTGAGGACAGAGAACCCCGGCAGTTCACGGGCCCCGATGGTCAGGCGTCGGAACGAACCGTCGTCGCCGCTGGAGTCCTTCACCCCGGCCAGCACACCGTCCGCGGCAAGCGGCAGCAGCAGTTCCGGGGCGAGCTTGCTGTGCACGCAGACCGGCACGTCGTACGCGAGGACCGGCAGGTCGAGGGCGGCGGAGACATCGCGGAGTGGCGGTCGATCTCGGTGTCGTGCGTGCGCGTGTAGCAGGGCGCGGTGACGACGACGGCGTCGGCGCCGAGGCCCGCGGCTGCGCGGGCCCGCTCGATCGCCCGGTTGGTGGTGGTCTCGATCGCACCGACGAGGACCGGGACCTGTCCGGCGGCCGCGGCCGTGATGACCTTGATGACCTCGTCCTGCTGCCCGGGCGTCAGATAGGCCGTCTCGCCCGAGCTGCCGAGTGCGAACAGACCGCTGACACCGCCGTCGAGCAGATGCCCCACGACCCGCTCCAGGGAAGGCCGGTCGATCTCACCGTCCGCGGTGAGCGGGGTGACGACGGGCGGGATCACTCCGCAGTAGCGGGGGGTTTCGGGCGGTCATGCGGTGCTCCTTGCGGACGGTACGGGGGCTGGGTCCCCGGCGGGGGACGCGGAGCTCTGGGGGTGGACGCAGTGCCGGCGGTGCTCGCCCGGGGCGGATCCTGGCCCGGCGGGGCCCTTGACGGCCACCGCGAGCGGTGCCTAGGGCCCATGCGCCGATAAGACATCTGACGTCTTCTGTCTTGATGCCCGGCGGTCATCGCCCCGGTTCGACCCAGGGGGGCACCTCCATGCCGTTGACGGACCTCTCGCTCGCGGACTGCCGCGATTTCCGGCCCGAACTGCCGGATCCAGCCGACTTCGACGCCTTCTGGTCGAGCACGTCGAGCGGGGCTCCCGCCGCCGACAACCGGCGCCCGGCACAGAATCCGGTGTTCACGCCCGTGGACACCGGGCTCACCCGGATCCGTACGTACGATGTGACATTGCCCGGCTTCGCCGTACGGCCGGTCCACGGCTGGCTTCGCTCACCCGGCTGCCCGACGGGCGCCTCGGACTGCTCTACGAGCGGGCCGATTACCAGCACATCACCTACGCGTCGTTCGATCTGAAGTGGCTGGGCGGCACCTGCGCGGACGTCACGATCACCCCGCCCACGACCCTGAAGGCGGGAGCGGACGCGAAGATCACGGTCCGCGTCGTCAGCCGGATGGATGTGCGGCGCGGACCGGGAACGGTCGGTCTGACCGTGCCGGCCGGCTGGACGGCGAAGCCGGTGACCGTCCCCGCGTTGAATCCGGGCCAGGGCGCGAACGTCAAGGTTCCGGTCACCGTGGCGGCCGGGGCGTCGGGCAACGCCGCACTCACCGCGACGTACCGCACGGGCGGGCTGCAGGCCTCCGGCAGCGGGACGGCGGCCGTGACTCCGTAACAGCCGGACGGACGCTCCGGGAGGTGCGCGCGTCATCGTCACCCGTGCCCGGGTGCGACGATGAGGGCGTTCAGCACCTCCCGGAGCGTCAGAACAGGTGGTAGCACGGTGGCAGTGACGGGCTTACGCATCGGGGTGGTCGGCGGCAGCATCGCCGGCTGCGCCATGGCGATCGCCGGAACCCGAGCCGGGGCGGAGGTCACCGTCCACGAGCGCAGCAGCGGCGAGCTTCAGGACCGGGGGTTCGGCATCGTCATCCCGCCGCCGCTGCATCAGGAGCTGATCACGGGCGGGTACCTGGGCGCGGACATGCCCACGATGCCGGTCGCCACCCGCATCTGGCTCGCGCGGGCTCCGGGGCGGCACTCGACGCGTGAGCTGGCACGGCAGGCGAGCCCGGTGTCACCGTGCAACTGGGGCCTGTTGTGGCAGGCGCTGCGCTCGAACATCGGGGAGAGCGCGTATCACCGCGGGCTGCCCGTCGGCTCCGTCGGCCGTACGCACTCCGGCCACGCCCTGATCCGCACCGCGGAATGGGAGCAGGAATACGACATCGTCGTCGGGGCCGACGGGCACCGGTCCGTCACCCGCGAGCTGATCGCACCCGAGGTACGTCCTGCTCCCGCCGGATACCTGGTGTGGCGGGGCACGATTCCGCCGAGCGCGCTCCGCGACCATCCCAAGCAACTGGAGCTGCTGAAGACCGCCTGGATCACGCTGGGATTTCCGGGCGGGCACGGTGTGTTCTACCTGATTCCGGGTGCGGATCCGGGATCGCGTCTGCTGGCATATGCCATCTACGCATATCCCCCGGCTTCGGCTCCGGTTTCAGCTTCGGCTTCGGAAGTCCCGGTCTGCGCCGCGTATGTGCGGAACATCGCCGATGAGCACTTCCCGGCGGAGTGGGCCGATGTCGTCGCCCGGGGAGAGCACACCTCCCAGACGCTCCATCCGGTTGCCGACTTCGTCGTGCCCCGGGCGGCCGAACCGCCGTTCCTGCTGGCGGGTGACGCGGCGAGCGTCACCAGACCGCACACCGCCAGCGGCGCGGTCAAGGCGCTCCAGGACGCGCTGTGTCTGGAGCGGACGCTGCGTGAATCCCCCTCGGCGGCCGAGGCGTTGCGCCGGTACGCGGACGAGCGCACCGCCGAGGGGGCCCGCCTGGTCGGGCTGGGACGCAGGCTGGGGCGTGCACTGGTCGAGAACACGCCCGACTGGCCGGCGATGGGGCCCGCCGATGTGAACACCTGGAGCCGTGCCACGTTGAACGGCGCCAGAAGTTATCTGTACGGCGGCGTTCATCAGCGCTGACGGGCCCGTCCCCGCGCGTAGCTGTTCGACGGCTGCCAGTCCGGAGAGCAGATTGCCGCTCTGGAACATGTAGCCGATGCGTTCCCGGCGTACTCCGGCGCGCTGGGCGTCGGAGAGTCCGGCGAGGTCCTCGCCGTCCAGCAGCACCTGCGCGGCTGTGGGGCGCAGCAGCGCGCCGCGACGGCGAGCAGCGTGGATTTGCCGGAGCCCGACGGGCCGACGAGGGCGGTCATGCAGCCCGGTTCGAAGGTGACGTCAAGGCCGTCGAAAACGGTGCTACGGGCGCCGGCGCCCCGCTACGGGGCCGGTACCGGTTCGAGACGGCCGCGGATGCCGTCGAAGTGGGTGCGCATGGCACATACCGCGCGTTCGCCGTCGGCCGCCTCGATCGCCTCGACGATCTCGCGGTGCTGTGCACAGGTGGCCGCGGGGTCCTGATGGCCGTCGTCGAGGTCCTCGCGCACCCGGTCCATGGCCGCCCAGAACGCATCGAGGACCTCGCTGAGCAGGTGGTTGTCGAGCGAGGCGTAGAGCGCGAGGTGGAACGCCCGGTCGGTGCCGCGCGCCACCCGGCCGCCGTCGCGGGCCTCGGCCTCCATCTTCGCGACGAGGCCGCGCAGCACTTCGAGGTCCTCGTCGGGTATGCCGGCCGTGACGGCGCCGACCAGACCCGCCTCAGCAGCGGCGACGAGGGCGGACTTCGCCGGCTGATCGTCGAGCTGGGTGGCCGCGACGGCCGGAAGGACGGCCCGGCGCCGCGGTTCAGCGTGCTCACCGGTTCCGAACTCACCGTGGACGCGGCCCTGTTGGCCGGGGCCGACGGTGTCGTGCCGGGCATCGGCAATGTCGACCCGGCCGGTTACGTAAGGCTCTACGACGCCGCGCGGGCCGGGAACTGGAAGCTGGCCGCGAAGGAGCAGGAGCGGCTCGTCGAGCTGTTCGCCATGGTCGACGCCGGTCCGGAGGCGGACATGGGCCGCAGCTCCTCGGCGCTCGGCTCGTTCAAGGCGGCGCTCCGACTGCTCGGCATCATCCGGTGCGGTGACACGGCCTTCCCCCAGATCCAGCTGAGCGCCGAGTCCGTCGCCCTGGTCGCCCAGCGCCTGCGCGCCGCCGGTCTGCCGCCGGTCCGATGAACGCCCCTCCCGGTCGGCGGCCGGCGAAGCGGATACCGGAGCCGTTGCCGGAACCACAGTGATCGGTCTCGATCTCGGTGGTACGAAGATCGCCGCCGCGCTCTTCGGTGCCGACGGCACGGTCCTGGCACGGCACACCCGGCCACTCCGGCCCGGGACGGCGCGACGGCCGTACTGGACGCACTCGCCGAAGCGGCCGCCGCCGTCGATCCGGAGCGGCTGGCCACAGCGCTCGGCATCGCGGCAGCCGGGGTCGTAGACCCCCGTACCGGCGTGGTCACCAGCGCCACCGACTCCATACGCGGCTGGGCCGGCACCGCGCTGGGCGCCGGTCTCGCGGACCGCACCGGATACCCGGTCGCCTGCGACAACGACGTACGCGCCACGGCAGGACCGGAACTCGCGGCACAGACGGCGGACGGCTCGGGCCACGGGTCGCTGCTGTTCGTGGCGGTCGGTACGGGCGTGGGCGGTGCGATCGCCGTGGACGGACGGATGCTGCACGGCGCCGCCGGCATCGCCGGGCATCTCGGCCATCTGCCCAGCCCCGAAGCGGCCGGAGTGCCCTGTACCTGCGGTGCCACCGGGCATCTGGAGGTCATCGCCTCCGGGCCCGGCATCGCCGCCCATTACGAGCGGCTGACCGGCACCCCCGTGGACCGGCTCGAAACCGTCGCCGCGCGGGCCGCGCGGGGCGAAGCGGCCGCAGTCCGTGCCATCACCACCGGCGCGGCCGCCACCGGCCGTGTACTCGGCGGACTCGCCAACGCGCTGGGGCCCGACCGGGTCGTCGTAGGCGGCGGAGTGCCGCGGATCGGCCCGTTGGACGGGGAGGCCCTGACCGCCGCCTTCACCGCGGAACTGATGCCGCCGCTGCGCGGACTGGTACCCGAGGCGCCGCGGTTCGCCGCCGACCCAGCCGTGCTCGGCGCCGCCGCCCTGACCACCGCTCTTCCCCTCCACCACCCGGGAGCCCTCCGATGACCGCGCAGGAACTCACCCATTCCCTCCAGGGCAGGCTGATCGTGTCCTGTCAGGCACCTCCCGGCGACCCGATGCGGGAGACCGGCACCCTCGTCCGGCTCGCCCGGTCGGCCGCTGCCGGCGGGGGCGCCGCGATCCGTGCCAACGAGCCGGAGGTCGTCGCCGCGATCGTCGAGGCCGTGGATCTTCCGGTCATCGGTCTGTGGAAGGACGGCGACACCGGCGTCTACATCACCCCGACGGTCCGGCACGCCCTGGCGATCGTCGAGGCCGGCGCGGATGTCGTCGCGGCGGACGCCACCGACCGGCCGCGCCCCGACGGCTCCACCTTCGCCGAGCTGGTCGAGGCGGTCCAGCGGCCGGCGCCCTGGTGATGGCCGATGTCTCCACGCTCGCCGAAGGCATCGCGGCGGCCGGGCAGGGCGCGGACCTCGTCTCCACCACCCTCTCCGGCTATGTTCCCGGCACACCGAAGCAGACCGGCCCCGATCTCGGCCTGGTCGCCTCGCTGTCCGCCGCGATCGACGTCCCGGTGGTCGCGGAGGGCCGTATCAACACCCCCGACGATGCCGCAGAAGCCCTGGCGCGCGGCGCACACAGCGTTGTCGTCGGCACCGCCATCACCGCACCCACCGCCCTGACCGCCCGCTTCGTCGCAGGCATCGCCCGGCCCTGACCTGCCCCCACTACGCGGACCGGCAGCTCAAGGGCGAGTGCCGTCCCGCATCCTGGAGTCACCGTGCAGACCACATCACCCCCTGCGCCTCCCTGGTACCGAGAGGTGAGCGGTACCCAGTGGAAGTCGTTCCTCGCCGCCTGGATCGGCTACGTCCTCGACGGCTTCGACTTCGTGCTGATCACACTCGTGCTCACCGAGATCAGCGACGACTTCGGTCTGAGCACGGTGCAGGCCGCCAGCCTGATCTCCGGTGCGTTCATCACCCGCTGGCTGGGCGGTGCGGTGCTCGGTGCCATCGGCGACCGGTACGGCCGCAAGCTCTCCATGGTCCTGAGCACCCTGCTGTACTCGCTCGGCACCTTCGCCTGCGGCTTCGCCTGGAATACCAGAGTCTGTTCGCCGCCCGGCTGGCCATCGGCATGGGCATGGCCGGTGAGTACAGCGCCAGCGCCACGTACGTCATGGAGAGGCTGGACCGCGGGCTTCCTCGGTGACCGGATCGGCGCGAAGAAGGCGTACGCGCTGACGCTGCTCGCCTTCGTCTACCCGGTCTTCGCCGTGCACGACAACCTGCTGCTGCTCGGCATCCTGCTCTTCCTGCTGCAGGCGACCAGTTTCGGCATCTCCGGGCTGCTCCCCCGCTACATCGGCAGGCACTTCCCGACCGGGAGCCGGGGCGCGGCGCTCGGCTTCACGTACGACGTGGGAGCGCTCGGCGGTGCCGTGGCTCCGGTGCTGGGTGCGCATCTGGCGTCCGGGATGGATCTGGGACAGGCGCTGGCCGTGCTGACCTTCGCGAGCACGGTGATCGTGGTGCTGCTGATCGGGTTCGATGTACCGGCCAGGCTGAACCGGCTGACCGATCCGGACGCGGAGCGAGACCATCTCGCGGTGCCGCTGGAGACGGAGCGGGACGCGGCCAGGGCGACGGCATAGCGGGGGCCTGCGGAGGCACGGACGAGGGCGCGGGGCCGGATCCTGGTGGTGGTTGCCATGGCGTCAACGGTGCGTTCGGCCGCAGGGCCGAATACGTCGGTTGACGGGCACCGTCGACCGACGCCGTCACCGTCCATCCGGTCAGGGATGCTGAAGGGATGACGTTGAGGATCGACATCAGCGGCCCGCCGTCCGAGCGACTGCGGTTCGCCGCCTCCCCGCTGGCCGAGCTGACCGCGATGCTGCACGTGCTGGCCGAACCCGGGCATCATCCGCAGCTCGCCGCTGCGCACCCTGGCCCGCGGCCCGCACACCACCGGTGAACCGGCCCACCCCTGCGAACTTTCACCCCCGGAGGTTTCCCGCCGGACGTTCACGCGATGCGCTCGAAGATCGCGGCGAGGCCCTGTCCGCCGCCGATGCACATGGTCTCCAGGCCGTACCGGGCCTCGCGGCGGTGCAGCTCGCGGGTCAGTGTGGCAAGGATCCGGGCGCCTGTGGCGCCGACCGGGTGGCCGAGGGAGACGCCGGATCCGTTGACGTTGATGCGCTGCTCGTGGTCGGTGTCACCGAGACCCAACTCGCGGGTACAGGCGAGCACTTGGGCGGCGAAGGCCTCGTTGAGCTCGATCAGGTCGAGGTCGGTGAGGCTGAGTCCGGCGCGGTCGAGGGCGGCCCGGGTCGCCGGGACGGGGCCGATGCCCATGGTCGCGGCGGGCACCCCGGCGCGGGCGAAGGAGACCAGCCGGACCAGCGGGGTGAGGCCGAGCCGTTCGGCGGTGGCCGCGCTGGTCACCAGGCAGGCTGCGGCCGCGTCGTTCTGACCGCTGGCGTTGCCCGCGGTGACGGTCGCCCCGGGGTCGGACTTCGCCATGATCGGGCGCAGCGCGGCGAGTTGTTCCGCGGTGGTGTCGGGGCGGGGGTGTTCGTCGGCGGTGACAAGCGTCTCGCCCTTGCGGGTCCGTACGGTGACGGGGACGGTCTCCGCTTCGTACCGTCCCTCCGCCGCGGCCCGGCCGGCGCGCTGCTGCGAGCGCAGGGCGAGGGCGTCCTGTTCTTCGCGGCTGATGCCGTACGCGCGGCGCAGATTTTCGGCGGTCTCGATCATGCCACCCGGTACGGGGTGGTTGACGCCGCCGGCGGTGACCCTGCCGCGGGCCAGCGCGTCGTGGAGCTGGAGGCCGGGGCCCTTGATGCCCCAGCGGCCGTCGTGCGTGTAGTACGGGGCGGCGCTCATCACGTCGACGCCGCCCGCGATGACGGCCTCGCTGAAGCCGGCCCGGATCTGCATCGCCGCGTCGAGGACGGCCTGGAGGCCGGAGCCGCAGCGGCGGTCGATCTGGGATCCGGTGACGGTCTCGGGCAGTCCGGCGTCGAGGGCTGCGACCCGGCCGATGGCGGGGGCCTCTGCGGACGGGTAGGCGTGTCCGAGGATCACCTCGTCGACCGCGGCGGGGTCGATTCCGGTGCGGGCCACGACCTCGGCGATGACGCGTGCGGCGAGTGCGGCCGGCGTCTGCTGAGCGAACACTCCGCCGAAACGGCCGATGGGGGTGCGCAGCGGTTCACAGATGACGACGTCGAGCTGCTGGTCGGGCACGGCGTGACCTTTCGGTGGCGAGGGGCGTATGCCGCCGACCCTTGCACTCGGCGACTGAGCCGGTCCAATATCCAGTTCGCCCTGATTCAAGACGTGGCGCGTCTCAATGACGGCTTGCGGTGGTTCGGTCCCCGGCCGGACCCGCCGGCGTCGGCAGGGCTTCCTCCGCCACCGCGAGCACCGCCCGCAGAGCGGCGGAGGGATTGTCGGCCCGCCAGGCCAGCGCCGCCTGGAGACGGATGGGCGGTCCGGACAGGGGCCGGTAGACGAGGCCGTTCTGCTGGATGTGCTGTACGGAGGTGACGGTGAGCGTCACGCCGACGCCGGCGGCGACCAGCGCCAGGATGGTGTACGAGTCGGGCGCCTCCTGCACCACACGCGGGTTGAACCCCGCGGCCTCGCAGGCCCCGACCATCGCGTCGCGCACCGTGGAGCCGGTGTTGGCGGGGAAAGAAACGAAGGGCTCCTCGGCGAGGACGTCGGTGGGGACGCTCTCCAGCCGGGCGAGGCGGTGGTCCGAGGGCAGTGCGGACACCAGCTCCTCCTCGTCGATCACCCGGTACGCCACCCCCGGCCGGGTCACCGGCAGCCGGACGAACCCCAGGTCGAGCGAGCCGTCTGCGACCCGGTCGAGGGCGACATTGGCGTACGTCTGCCCCTTCATGACCAGTTCGAGGGCGGGGTGGGCGGCGCGCACGGCCCTGGTGAGGAGCGGCAGCGTCTCGTGGCTGGAGGCGCCCGCGAAGCCGATGGTGACCCGTCCGTACTCGCCGCGGCCGGCCGCCTTCGCGGACCGCACCGCTGTGTCGAGGTCGTCGAGCACGGTCCGTACCGGCTGGAGGAAGGACTCCCCCGCGCCGGTGAGCCGCACCGACCGGGTGTTGCGTTCGAAGAGCTGGACGCCCAGCTCCTTCTCCAGCTGCCGGATCTGCTGGCTCAGCGGCGGCTGGGCCATCTGCAGCCGCTTCGCGGCCCGCCCGAAGTGCAGTTCCTCGGCAACCGCGACGAACGCGAACAGATGGCGCAGTTCCATGCCCGCCCCTCCGGTCACCGGCTGGTCCCCACCGACCGGATCCATCGATCCAATTCATTGATCAGACGTCTTGATGCGACCTTAATTTGGTATTGGACAGCGATCAATAGCCGCTGACACGGTGGGCGACGCGCATAAACAGGGGCGCACGCAGAGCCGGAGGAGCACCGTGGCCACGACGGACCGGAAGGACAAGACGATGTCGATGGAGGCTGCGGTCGCCGCCTTCGTCCACGACGGTGGCACCGTCTGCCTCGAAGGCTTCACCCATCTCGTCCCCACCGCCGCGGGCCATGAGATCATCCGGGCCGCCGGGACCTCACTGTCGGCCGGATGACCGCGGACATCGTGGTGGACCAGGTGATCCACCGTAGAACAGGTACGGGCGGCCACCGGCTGGGACCTGCCGGTCGCCGAAAGGTCGGGACCGTACCGCCGCCGACCGCGGCCGAACTGCGGCTGCTGCGCGAGGACGTGGACCCGGACCGCGTCTATCTTCGCTGAGACGAATCACATGTCACACCCCGAGAGGACCGCAACCGCCATGCGTATCAGGATCGTCGGCGCCGGGGCCATGGGCCGCGGCATCGCCCAGTGGGCGGCGACCGCCGGACACACCGTCGAGCTGTGCGACGTACGGACGGAGGCGGTGACGACCGCCGTGGAATTCGTACAGTCCATGCTCGAACGGGCCGTACAGAAGGGCAGGATGTCCGCCGAGGACTCCGCCGCCGCCCTGGAGCGGCTGATCCCGCTGGACGACCCCTGGGTGGAGGGCCCGGGCGTCGAGCTGGTCATCGAGGCCGTGCGGGAGGACCTCGGCACCAAGACGGAGGTCTTCGGCCGGCTGGAGCAGGCGCTGCCCGCCACGGCCGTCTTCGCGACCAACACCTCCTCCCTGTCGGTCACCCGGATCGCCGCGGCGCTGAAGGACCCGACGCGCCTGGCCGGGCTGCACTTCTTCAACCCGGTACCGCTGATGAGGATCGTCGAGATCGTGCCGGGTGCGGCCACCCGTGCGGAGATCGTGCCGTCCCTCACCGCGCTCGTCGAGAGCTGCGGGCACCGTGCGGTCACGGTCGCCGACACCCCCGGATTCCTGGTCAATCACGCCGGCCGCGGTCTGGTGACCGAGGCGCTCGCGCTGCTGGAGGAGACGGTCGGCGACCCGGCGGGCATCGACCGGATCGCCCGTGATGTGCTCGGCCTGCGGATGGGCCCGTTCGAGCTGATGGACCTCACAGGTCTGGATGTGACGGCCGCCGTGACCGACTCGATCTGGCAGGGCTTCCGGTACGCGGACCGGCTCCGCCCCTCCTGTCTCACCCCCAACCGGGTGGCCGCCGGGCTGCACGGCCGCAAGACCGGGCGCGGCTGGTTCGACTACGGCCCCGAGGCGCCCGCCCCGGCCCCGGAACCACCGGTCACGGGCGACGCGGACCGCCCGGTGTTCGTCCACGGCGCCGCACCGCAGGACCGGGAGGCGGCCGCGCTGCGTGAAGCGCTGACCGCTGCGGGCGCCGTCGTCGAGACGGGCACGGAGCCGTCCGCCGACGCCCTCGTACTGATCCCGGCCTGGGGCACCACGGTGGCCTCCGCGATCGCCGCACACCGGCTGCCCGCAGGGCGCACCTTCGGCGTGGACCCGCTGCCTCCGGCCGGCCGGCGCCGGGTGCTGGCCGTGACCCCGGCGGCGGACCCGGCCGCCGCGCGCGACGCCCGCGCGGTGCTGGCCCGGGCGGCGGACGGCGACGGGCCCTACGCGGTCTCGGTGGTACGGGACACGGCGGGCTCGGTCGCTCAGCGGCTGCTCGCCTCGATCGTCTCGGTCGCGGCATCGATCGCGGAGCGCTCCATCGCCACCCCCGCCGATATCGACCTGGCCGTCACTGCCGGACTCGGCTACCCCGTCGGCCCGCTGGCCTGGGGCGACCGGATCGGCGCCGAACGGATGCTGGAGCTGCACCGGGCGCTGCACCGCACGACGGGCGACCCGCGTCATCGCCCGAGCCGCTGGGTCACCGAACGCGCCCAGCTCGGTCTGGCGCTGACGGACCCGGGGACGTCCCCCGCCGACTGCACGGGCGGCACCGCGTCGTCGTGACGGCGCGGCGGGACCTGCCCGGGGGCTTGCGGTCCCGGCGGGTCCCGCCGTACGCGGTCCGCGTCCTCGCAGATGTCCGAAGGTCACGGCCCATGTCCGTTTCGTACAAGACCCGTGGTGGGGTCCGGCCTACGGTCGGAACATGACTCCACGAATGGACGCGATCGGCATCATCACCGCGGATCTGACCGCATCGCTCGCCTTCTACCGCCGGCTCGGTCTCGACATCCCGGCCGACGCGGAATCCGCACCTCATGTCGAAGTGACGCTCCCGGGCGGGCAGCGCCTGCTGTGGGACACCGAGGACGTCATCGGCTCGTTCGACCCCGACTGGACACCGCCGCGCGGCGGGGAACGGCTCGGACTCGCCTTCCTCTGCGACAGCCCGGCGGAGGTGGACGCGGTGTACGACGACCTGACCGGCGCCGGATACCGGGGACATCTGAAGCCGTGGGACGCGGTGTGGGGTCAGCGATACGCGACGGTCCTCGACCCGGACGGCTGCGCGGTGTCGTTGTTCGCCGCCAACGTCTGAGAGCCTGTCGGGTGACCTCCGGTCGGATAGCGGACGCGGTCCGGTGCGTGCGATTCCAAGGCGGAGGAGGGAGTCGACGCGAAGGGGGTCCCCCCATGCCTTCAGCTATGGGGGAGTCGGTGACTGACGACAACGCGGGAAGCGTGCGTGCCAGGGCGTGGCCGCCCGGTCGGAGGTCACCCGACAGGCTCTGAGACCGGGTGCCTGCCCGGCCCCGTCACGTGGACGTGAGGTAGGCGGTCAGGGTGGTCCCGGCCAGGTCGCGCATCTCCCGCGCGAGATGGGCCTGGTCGGTGCAGCCCGCCTCGACCGCCGCCTCGGCGTACGGCGTTCCGGACCGGGCGAGAGTGAGCGCACGCTGCAGCCGCAGGACCCGGGCGAGCGTCTTGGGCCCGTAGCCGAAGGCCGCGAGTGAGCGGCGGTGCAGCTGGCGGGCGCCGAGGCCGGCCGTCTGCGCAGTGTCCGCGACGGACCGCCCGGCGCCGAGCTGTGCGGCGACGGACCGCATCACAGGGTCCGGCGGTGCCGTGTCGGCCGCCCGCCGCAGGGCGATGGTCTCCAGTGCGGCGGCGGGGTCGGGGGTCTCGGCGAGGCGCTCGTTGAGTACGCGGACCAGCGCGCCGGGCCACAGATCCGCGAGGTCGACCCGGCGGTCACGCAGTTCGTGCGCCGGTACGCCGAGGAGCGCGGGGGCCGTGCCGGGCGCGAAGCGGATGCCGGTGTACTGCCCGCCGGTTCCGACGGCCGACGTCCCGGCATGGGTGTCGGGGCCCGCGACGAGCAGCCGTCCGCCGGTCCAGAGCAGGTCCATGCAGCCGTCGGGCAGCACCGGGTGGACCGATCCTCCCGGCACACTCAGGGTCCACACGGTCGCACCGTCGAACCGCGACGCCCACTCCTCGTACCTGTCGGCCATACACCCCACGCTATTCCCGTCGGCGAACGGAATCGGCCTGCGGGGCGCCGCACCGGCCGTACCCGCCGGACAGCCGGCGTCCTCAGTCGTCGGACGGCTTGTTCGACTTGTCCGACTCCTTGTCGCGGCTCGGCTGCAGCCTGGACTTCACATCGTCCGGCGGCAGGAACCTCGACCAGCGCTCCGGGAACTCGGACGGCATATGGGAACTGTCACCGTCCTCGTCATCGTCGTCGTCCCAGTCCCCGTCCTGGTTCTCCGCCTGCGTCCGCGCAACGAACTCCGCGGCCTGGGCCGCTCGTACCCGCTCATTGGCCGCACGTGCCGCGGCCGTCGCCAGCGAGGGCCACACCCGGTCGATCGCGGCATTGACCGCCGCTCCGACCAGCACCGCGAACGCGGAGATACCGATCCACAGCAGGACCGCGATCGGGGCCGCCAACGAGCCGTAGATCGTGGGCCCCTCGACCGTACTGGTGAGGTAGATCCGCAGCAGGAAGCTGCCGAGCACCCACATCGCGAGCGCCACCAGCGCACCCGGCACGTCCTCGATCCACGGTGAACGGACCGGTACGGACACGTGGTACAGCGTCGTCAGGAACGCGATCGACAGCAGGATCACCAGCGGCCAGTACAGAACGCTTATGACCTCGGTGCCCCACGGGATGAGCTCCACGACCCGGTCGGGGCCGACCACGAGCAGCGGCAGCACGACGGCACCGAGCAGCAGCGCGACGACGTACAGCAGGAAGGAGAGCAGCCGCGTCTTGACGATGCCGCGCTGGCCGTCGAGGCCGTACATCACCGTGATCGTGTCGATGAAGACATTGACCGCGCGGGAGCCGGACCAGAGCGCGATGGCGAAGCCGATGGAGATGACATCGGGCCGGGCACCGGTGGTGACGTCCGCCAGGAGCGGTTTGGCGAAGTCGTTCACACCCCGCTCGCTGAGCACCGTCTGCGCGGCGTTGAGGATGTTGCGCTCGATGGAGGCGACCGTGGTGGTGTTGGTCCACTCGTCGACGTAACCGAGCAGACCGATCAGACCGAGCAGCAGCGGAGGCAGGGACAGCAGGGTGAAGAACGCCGCCTCGGCGGCGAGTCCCAGAATGCGGTACTCCATGCACGAGTTGACGGTGTCCTTGAGCAACTGCCAGACCATCTGCCGCTTGGAAACGTTGCGGTAGAGGACTCGGGCCCGGTGGAGCCGACCCGGTGGCCGCTCGGGTGTTTCATTTGCTGCCTGCACGTCCTTACCGTATCGGCATGGCAGCCACCACCCACACAGTGTCCAACCAGGTACCGCCGCTGGTCGGCTACGACGTCTTCGGCGCCGACCGCGCGCTCACGGAAGCGGTGCAACGTCACATGCCGCCCGAGCTCCTCGACGAGGCCCGGGGCGAGCTCGGCGAGCTGGGCAGATCCGCGGGCTCCGCGCAGGCGCAGGCGTGGGGGGTGCAGGCGAACGAGAATCCGCCGGTGCTGCGTTCCCACGACCGGTACGGGAATCGCATCGACGAGGTGGAGTTCCATCCGGCCTGGCACCGGCTGCTGGGTCATGCGGTCGCCGCGGGTCTGACCGACGCCTGGGGCAGGCCGAGCGGTCATGTGCGGCGGGCGGCCGGCTTCCTGGTGTGGACGCAGGCCGAGGCGGGGCACGGCTGCCCGCTGTCGATGACGCACGCGGCGGTGCCCGCGCTGCGGACCGATCCGGCGCTGGCCGCCGACTGGGAGCCGCTGCTGACCTCGAAGGTGTACGAGCAAGGGCTGCGGCCCGCGGCGCAGAAGGCCGGTGTGCTCTTCGGGATGGGCATGACGGAGAAGCAGGGCGGTACGGACGTTCGGTCCAATACGACGCGGGCCGAGCCGCTGGCAGCGGAGGGCGAGTATCTGCTCACCGGGCACAAGTGGTTCTGTTCGGCGCCGATGTCCGACGGCTTCCTGGTGCTGGCGCAGGCGCCCGCCGGCCTGACGTCTTTTCTGCTGCCCCGGGTGCTGCCCGACGGCACGCGGAACACGTTCACGATCCAGCGACTGAAGGACAAACTGGGCAACCGGTCCAATGCGTCGAGCGAGGTCGAGTTCGACGGGACGTGGGCGCGCCGGGTCGGCGACGAGGGGCGCGGGGTGCGCACCATCATCGAGATGGTGGCGGCGACCCGGCTGGACTGTGTGGTCGGTTCGGCGGCGCTGATGCGGCAGGCGGTGGCGCAGGCGATCCACCACTGCACATACCGCAGCGCGTTCGGCGGAGTACTGATCGAGAAGCCGCTGATGCGCAATGTGCTGGCCGATCTGGCACTGGAGTCGGAGGCCGCGACGGTGCTGGCACTTCGGCTGGCGGCCGCGTACGACGCCGATACGGAGAGCGAGCGGGCCTTCCTGCGGATCGCGGTGCCGACGGCGAAGTACTGGGTGACGAAGCGGTGCACGCCGATGGTGGGTGAGGCGCTGGAGTGTCTCGGCGGCAACGGTTATGTCGAGGAGTCCGGGATGCCGCGGCTGCTGCGCGAGGCGCCGCTCAACTCGATCTGGGAGGGCTCGGGGAATGTACAGGCGCTGGATGTGCTGCGGGCGCTGCAGCGCGAGCCGCTGGCACTGAACGCGTTCCTCCAGGAGGTCGGCAGGGCACGCGGCGCCGATCACCGGCTGGACGGGGCCATCAAGGACATGCTGACGGAGCTCGCCGATCTGAACGGGATCGAGGCACGGGCCCGCAGGCTGGTCGAGCGGATGGCTCTGGTGCTGCAGGGTTCGCTGCTGGTGCGCTGGGCGCCGCCGGAGGTCGCCGACGCGTTCTGTGCGTCACGGCTGGGCAGGGACTGGGGCACGGCATTCGGGACGCTGCCGCACAGCCTCGATCTGGCATCGGTCGTGGAACGGGCGCGGCCCGTGCAGCGTTAGCCGGAGAGGTACAGCAACGAAGGGTGGTGCTGCGCCGACACGGCACCACCCTCCATGCTGTGCACACCGGACAGCAAGGCACAGGCGCCGCCGTGCGGTGTTCCGTCACTCTCGTACGGACCTGCGCTCCCTCGCCAGAGTTGCAAAGGGTTGCAACCATTGTGTGGAGTGCGCTCTGCCGGGACCCTCGCAGCGGGCAGGATGGGCCCGGGGGCCGTTCGTCCGGCCCTGGCATCTGGGGGGAATGAGAGTGGAGACAAGCGCTGCCGAGGTAACGCGATCGGCTGTGCCGCGGTCCGTCCAGGCCCTACGCCTGATCCACCGGGCCAGGGAGGCGAAGCTCGTGGGCGAGCGTCCACCGGTTGCCCCGCGCGCGGAGATCGGCGCCTCGTGGGACCGGGTGCTGCGCAGCGGTATGGATCCGGATCAGTCCACCGAGAGTGTGCTGCTGGAGATGGACGAGATCGAGCACCGGCGCCGGAGTTCGACACTGGGCGAGGTGATGCCGCTGCTGAGCGAGGGCCTGGTCTCCCTGGCGGATGCCGCCCAGCAGATCGTGGTGGTCACCGATGTGGAGGGCCGGGTGCTGTGGCGCCAGGGCAATACGGGGGTGCTGCGCCGGGCTGACGGCATCTGTCTATCGGAGGGCGCGGCCTGGGCGGAGGCGAGCACGGGGACGAACGCGATCGGTACGGCGCTCGTCTCGCGCACACCGGTCCAGGTTCATTCGTCGGAGCATTTCGTGCGCAGTCTGCACGACTGGACCTGTGCGGCGGCCCCGGTGCGTGATCCGCGGGACAGCCGGCTGATCGGCATCGTCGACATCAGCGGTCCGGCGTCCACGTTCCATCCGACCTCGCTCGCCCTGGTCGGTTCGGTCGCCAGGCTGGCCGAGAGCGAGATCAGGAACCGCCATCTCCAGGCGATCGACCGGCTGCGCTCGGTGGCGGCACCGCTGCTGTGCCGGCTGGGCGGACGGGCCCTGGCGGTGGACGCCCACGGCTGGCTCGCCGCGGTGACCGGGATGCCGCCGGTCGACCGGCTGCCGCTGCCGAAGTCGTTGCAGCCGGGCCGGGTGTGGCTGCCGTCGCTCGGTATGTGTCAGGTCGAGCCGCTGCCCGGCGGCTGGCTGGTGCAGGTCACGGACGGGCCATCGGACGGGCCGCCGCGACGGGTGGTGCTGGACCTGAGCCGGCCGTGCGGGCTCACGGTCAATGTGGTGAGTGCGGTGGACACCTGGACGCAGCGGCTCTCGCCGCGCCATGCGGAGCTGCTGTACGCCCTGGCGCTGCACCGCGAAGGGCGTACGGCGTCCGAGCTGGCAAAGGACATCTTCGGCGACGCGACCCGGACGGTGACGGTGCGGGCGGAGATCTCGCGGATACGCCGCCATCTCGCGGAGGTGCTCGCACACCGCCCGTACCGCTTCGGCGAGGGGGTCGAGGTGGAGGTGATCCAACCGGATCATCCGGCCGATCTGCTGCCGCGCTCGACGGCTCCGGTGGTGGTCAGGGCACGTAAGGGCTCCTAGGACCTCCCTCCCGCCGCTTGCCGGCGGTCCCGCTGTCCGAGCCGCGGGACCGGCTTGGGCCCTGGCCGCGCGGCATGGTTCCCTGGCAGCCATGAACAACCCCGCGCACACCGCTGCGACCACCGCCGAGGTGACCATCTGGTCCCTGGAACAGACCTCCCCCGACGATCTGCGCCCCGCCGCGGTCCCGGAGGGCGACGTGCGGATCGTGCGGTCCGAGGTCCCGCTGCCCGAGTTCAGCCGGTTCCTGTACACGGCGGTCGGCGGCGACATCCAGTGGACGGACCGGCTCACGATGACGTACGCCGAGTGGCAGGAGGCCCTGGACCGGCCCGCGGCGGAGACCTGGGTGGCGTACGAGAACGGCACCCCGGCCGGATACATCGAGCTGGACCCGCAGGACGAAGGCGTGGTCGAGATCATGTACTTCGGGCTGATACCGGCCTTCCGGGGGCGTCGGATAGGCGGCCATCTGCTCTCGCACGGCGTCGCCCGCGCCTGGGACCTGGCGGAACGCTGGCCGGAGCGGACACCGACGAAGCGGGTGTGGCTGCACACCTGTTCCAAGGACGGCCCGCACGCCATGGACAACTATCTGCGGCGCGGCTTCAAGCTGTTCGACACGAAGGTGGAGCTGGAGCCCGAGGCGGCGACGCCGGGGCCGTGGCCGGGGGCGGCGCGGTAGCGCGCGGACAGCGGCTCCCGGCGACAGGCAGGGAGATTGCGGCCATTACGGACGGCCCGATCCGGGCGGGTCGAGTGATGGGCACCACACCGTCTCGCATCACGGGACACTCTCGTCCGCATCATGGATAGTGGTGGACTGGCCCGAGATGCGCGTGACAGGCTTCCGTCATGTCTGGAACTGGAATTGCCTTGGTGAGTCGACGCCACGTCGACCTCGGCCGCGTGTCCAGCGCCATCTGTCCGGCGAGCTGAGAGTCCCAGCACCGCCGCGATCCTCTTTTCTCTGCATACCCTGCGCACCGCCGCGCCTCAGCGCGAGTGTGCAGTTCAGAGCCGCCCTCCTGCAGTCCCGAAGGACGTACCGTCATGGCCGCTACCCCGGAACAGCCTGCGACCACCACACCCCGCCGCAAGGCCGGACGCCACCGTGGCGAAGGCCAGTGGGCCGTGGGGCACCACACTCCGCTCAACGGCAATGAGCAGTTCAAGAAGGACGACGACGGTCTCAATGTGCGGACACGCATTGAGACGATCTACTCCAAGCGCGGTTTCGACTCGATCGACCCCAACGACCTCCGTGGACGCATGCGCTGGTGGGGCCTCTACACCCAGCGCAAGCCCGGGATCGACGGCGGCAAGACCGCGATCCTGGAGCCCGAGGAGCTGGACGACACGTACTTCATGCTGCGGGTCCGGATCGACGGCGGCCGGCTGACCACCGAGCAGCTGCGGGTCATCGGCGAGATCTCGCAGGAGTACGCGCGCGGCACCGCAGACATCACCGACCGGCAGAACATCCAGCTGCACTGGATCCGCATCGAGGACGTCCCGGCGATCTGGGAGAAGCTGGAGGCCGTCGGGCTCTCCACCACCGAGGCATGCGGCGACTGCCCCCGCGTGATCATCGGCTCCCCGGTGGCCGGGATCGCCGCCGACGAGATCATCGACGGGACGCCGGCGGTCGACGAGATCCACGAGCGCTACATCGGCAACAAGGAATTCTCGAACCTGCCGCGCAAGTTCAAGACCGCGGTCTCCGGCTCGCCGGTGCAGGACGTGGTGCACGAGATCAACGACATCGCGTTCGTCGGCGTCGTCCACCCCGAGCACGGCCCGGGCTTCGACGTCTGGGTCGGTGGCGGGCTCTCCACCAACCCTCGTCTCGCCGAGCGGCTGGGCGCCTGGGTGCCTCTCCAGGAGGTGCCGGACGTCTGGGCCGGGGTCGTCGGCATCTTCCGTGACTACGGGTACCGCCGGCTGCGCACCCGCGCCCGCCTGAAGTTCCTGATGGCCGACTGGGGCCCGGCGAAGTTCCGCCAGGTACTGGAGGACGAGTACCTGAAGCGTCCGCTCATCGACGGGCCCGCACCCGCGGAGCCCAGCAGCCGCTGGCGCGACCACATCGGCGTCCACCAGCAGAAGGACGGCCGGTTCTACCTCGGCTTCGCACCCCGGGTCGGCCGTGTGGACGGCTCCACCCTGGCCAAGATCGCCGACCTGGCGGCCGCCCACGGCTCGGACCGGCTGCGCACCACCGTCGAGCAGAAGATGCTCATCCTCGATGTGGAGCAGGACCAGGTGGACTCCCTGGTCGCCGGCCTCGAAGCGCTCGACTTCCAGGTGAAGCCCTCTCCGTTCCGGCGGGGCACGATGGCCTGCACCGGCATCGAGTTCTGCAAGCTGGCGATCGTCGAGACGAAGGCGCGCGGCGCCTCGCTGATCGACGAACTGGAGCGCCGCCTGCCGGAGTTCGACGAGCCGCTCACCATCAACATCAACGGCTGCCCCAACGCCTGCGCCCGCATCCAGACCGCGGACATCGGCCTCAAGGGGCAGCTCGTCCTGGACGCCGACGGCAACCAGGTCGAGGGCTACCAGGTGCACCTGGGCGGTGCCCTCGGCCTGGAGGCCGGGTTCGGCAGGAAGGTCCGTGGCCTGAAGGTCACTTCGGCCGAACTGCCCGACTATGTCGAGCGGGTCCTGGGCCGCTTCCAGGAGGAACGTGAGGACGGCGAGCGGTTCGCGACCTGGGCGGCGCGTGCCAGTGCGGAGTCGCTGTCATGAGCGAACGCGCCGCCCCGTTCTACTGCCCTTACTGCGGTGACGAGGACCTGCGCCCGCACGAGACCGGACACGGCGCCTGGGAATGCGCCTCCTGCAACCGCGCGTTCCAGCTGAAGTTCCTGGGTCTGCTGACCCGGGGGCTGCAGCGTAACGACGTTGAACGGGACGGGATATGACAGGCGCTCAGGCGGAAGAACGCACCGTCGAGGAGCTGAAGGAACTGGCCGGGCGGGCAGTCCGGGAGCTGGAGGCCGCCTCCGCGCCGGAGATCCTCCAATGGGCCGCCGACACCTTCGGCAGGAAGTTCTGTGTCACCTCGTCCATGGAGGACGCCGTCGTCGCCCACCTCGCCTCGCGCGCCTTTCCGGGTGTGGACGTGGTCTTCCTCGACACCGGCTACCACTTCCCCGAGACGATCGGCACCCGCGACGCGGTCGAGGCCGTGATGGACGTCAACGTCATCACGCTGACTCCGCGCCGGTCCGTGGCCGAGCAGGACACCGAGTACGGACCGAAGCTGCACGACCGCGACCCGGACCTGTGCTGCAAGTTGCGGAAGGTCAAGCCCCTTGAGGAGGGCCTGACTTCGTACGCGGCCTGGGCAACCGGGCTGCGCCGCGACGAGTCCCCCACCCGGGCGAACACCCCGGTCGTCGGCTGGGACGAGAAGCGGCAGAAGGTGAAGATCTCGCCGATCGCCCGCTGGACGCAGGACGACGTCGACGCGTACGTGGCCGAGCACGGCGTTCTCACCAACCCGCTGCTGATGGACGGATACGCCTCCGTGGGCTGCGCGCCCTGCACCCGCCGGGTGCTGGAGGGCGAGGACGCACGTGCCGGACGCTGGGCCGGCCGGGGCAAGACCGAGTGCGGGCTGCACGGCTGATGACGACTGATCAGGAGACTTCGATGAGCGTGACGGAGACGGGAGCCACCATCTGGCTGACCGGTCTGCCGAGCGCGGGCAAGACCACCATCGCGTACGAACTCGCCGGGCGGCTGCGCGGCGAGGGCCACCGCGTGGAAGTGCTCGACGGCGACGAGATCCGGGAGTTCCTCTCCGCGGGTCTCGGCTTCTCCCGCGAGGACCGCCACACCAACGTCCAGCGGATCGGCTTCGTCGCCGAGCTGCTGGCAGCCAACGGCGTGAAGGTGCTGGTCCCGGTCATCGCCCCGTACGCGGACAGCCGGGACGCGGTACGCAAGCGGCACCGGGCCGAGGGCACCGCGTATCTGGAGGTGCATGTCGCGACTCCGGTCGAGGTGTGCTCCGTACGCGATGTGAAGGGCCTCTACGCCAAGCAGGCAGCCGGCGAGATCAGCGGGCTCACCGGGGTCGACGACCCGTACGAGGCGCCCGAGTCGCCGGATCTGCGGATCGAGTCGCACCGGCAGACCGTGCAGGAGTCCGCGGCGGAGCTGTATGCGCTGCTGAGCGAGAGGGGGGCGGCGTGACGACCGTCGCGACCGTGTCGGAAGGCACCGGCAATCCGTACGCACTCAGCCACCTGGACTCCCTGGAGTCCGAGGCCGTACACATCTTCCGCGAGGTGGCGGGCGAGTTCGAGCGGCCGGTGATCCTGTTCTCCGGCGGCAAGGACTCCATCGTGATGCTGCATCTGGCGCTCAAGGCGTTCGCGCCCGCGCCGGTGCCGTTCACGCTGCTGCACGTGGACACCGGGCACAACTTCCCCGAGGTGCTGGAGTACCGCGACCGGACGGTGGCCCGGCACGGGCTGCGGCTCCATGTCGCCTCCGTGCAGGAGTACATCGACGCCGGAAAGCTCCGCGAACGCCCGGACGGCACCCGTAACCCGCTGCAGACCGTGCCGCTGACCGAGGCGATCCAGCAGCACCGCTTCGACGCCGTGTTCGGCGGCGGGCGCCGTGACGAGGAGAAGGCGCGCGCCAAGGAGCGGGTCTTCTCGCTGCGCGACGAGTTCTCCCAGTGGGATCCGCGCCGCCAGCGCCCCGAGCTGTGGCAGCTGTACAACGGCCGGCACGCCCCCGGTGAGCACGTCCGGGTCTTCCCGATCTCCAACTGGACCGAGCTGGACGTCTGGCAGTACATCGCCCGGGAGGGAATCGAGCTTCCGGAGATCTACTTCGCCCATGAGCGCGAGGTCTTCAACCGCTCCGGCATGTGGCTGACCGCGGGCGACTGGGGCGGCCCCAAGGAGGGCGAGCGGGTCGAGACCCGGCAGGTGCGCTACCGCACGGTCGGCGACATGTCGTGCACCGGCGCCGTCGACTCGGATGCGACGACGCTGGACGCCGTGATCACCGAGATCGCCGCCTCCCGGCTCACCGAGCGGGGTGCGACGCGTGCCGACGACAAGATGTCCGAGGCCGCGATGGAAGACCGTAAGCGCGAGGGGTACTTCTAAATGACCACACTCACCCAGCACACGGAGCAGTTGTCGGCCACCACCCTGCTGCGGTTCGCCACCGCGGGGTCCGTCGACGACGGCAAGTCCACCCTCGTGGGACGTCTTCTGCACGACTCCAAGTCGGTCCTCACCGACCAGCTGGAGGCCGTCGAGCACGCCTCGCGCAGCCGGGGCCAGGAGACGCCCGACCTGGCGCTGCTGACCGACGGGCTGCGGGCCGAGCGCGAGCAGGGCATCACCATCGATGTCGCCTACCGCTACTTCGCGACGCCGCGACGCCGGTTCATCCTGGCCGACACCCCGGGGCATGTGCAGTACACCCGGAACATGGTGACGGGGGCCTCGACGGCCGAGCTGGCCGTCGTCCTGGTCGACGCCCGCAACGGTGTCGTCGAGCAGACCCGCCGCCATGCCGCGGTCGCCGCGCTGCTGCGGGTGCCGCATGTGGTACTGGCCGTCAACAAGATGGACCTGGTCGATTACGCGGAGCCCGTGTTCGCCGCCATCGCCGAGGAGTTCACCGCGTACGCCGCATCCCTCGGCGTCCCGGGCTGGGGGTCTGGGGGGGACCCCCAGGAAAACTGGTGTACCGCGATCCCGATCTCCGCGCTGGCCGGTGACAACGTCGTGGAACCGTCCGCGCACATGGACTGGTACGGCGGCCCGACGGTCCTGGAACACCTGGAGACGGTGCCGGTCAGCCATGACCTCACCGCCTGCCACGCCCGCTTCCCCGTCCAGTACGTCATCCGGCCGCAGACCGCCGAGCACCCGGACTACCGGGGCTACGCGGGCCAGATCGCGGCCGGTGCCTTCCGCGTGGGCGAGGCCGTCACCGTCCTGCCCTCGGGCCGTACGTCGACGGTCACCGCGATCGACGCGCTCGGCGAGAGCGTCGATATCGCCTGGGCGCCCCAGTCGGTGACGATCCGGCTGGCCGACGACATCGACATCTCGCGCGGTGATCTGATCGCCCCGGCCGACGACGCACCGGCGGTCACCAGGGACGTCGAGGCGACCGTCTGCCATGTCGCGGACCAGCCGCTCACGGTGGGCCGGCGGGTGCTGCTCAAGCACACCACCCGCACGGTCAAGGCGATCGTCAAGGACATCCCCTCGCGCCTCACGCTGGACGATCTCTCCCAGCACCCGGCGCCCGGCCGGCTCGTCGCCAATGACATCGGCCGGGTCGTCGTCCGCACCGCGGAGCCGCTGGCACTCGACGCGTACGCGGACTCCCGGCGCACCGGTTCCTTCCTCCTGATCGACCCGGCGGACGGCACCACGCTGACGGCCGGCATGGCCGGTGCCTCGTTCGCCGCCGTGGCCGAGCCCGAGTCCGCGGCCACCGACGACGCCGAATGGGACTTCTGATGAGTATCGACATCTACTCCACTTTCGCGAAGGAGGGCGGCCGCGTCGGCAGCGGCGCCCTCGGCAGCGGCCAGGGCGGGGTCGCGCGATGTGCGCGATGACGTACGCGCACTGCCTGCGCGCCCGCTTGCACCAACCGCACCGCCTGCACTGCCGGTTCAGACGAAGACCTGCCGACTTCCCGGCCGCGTCCCCATAGTTTCCGGGGGGACGCGATCACCGGGCCGACGAGAGGATGACCTCCCGTGCCTGCCCCCCGTACCACGCTCCGCCGCAGCCTCGCCGCTGCCGCCGCCCTGCCGCTGCTCGCCGTGGCGCTCACCGCCTGCGGCTACGGCTCCGAGGCTAAGGACGACGACTCCAGGAAGTCGGACGTCGCCGCCGACGCGAAGAAGCTCTCCACCGACACCGTGCGGATCGGCTACTTCCCCAATCTCACGCACGCCACCGCGCTGGTCGGCGACCAGGAGGGGCTCTTCCAGAAGGAACTCGGCGGCACCCGGCTCAAGACCTCGCAGTTCAACGCGGGTCCTTCCGAGATCGAGGCGCTCAACGCCGGCTCGATCGACATCGGCTTCATCGGCCCGTCGCCCTCCATCAACGGTTTCACCAAGTCCAAGGGCAAGAACCTGCGGATCATCGGCGGCTCCGCCTCCGGCGGGGTGAAGCTGGTCGTGAACCCGAAGAGGATCAAGACCCTGGACGACCTCAAGGGCAAGAAGATCGCCACCCCGCAGCTCGGCAACACGCAGGACGTGGCCTTCCTCAACTGGATCTCCGAGAAGGGCTGGAAGGCCGACGCCCAGAGCGGCAAGGGCGACGTCTCGGTGGTCCGTACGGACAACAAGGTGACGCCGGATGCCTACAAGTCCGGTTCCATCGACGGCGCCTGGGTCCCCGAGCCCACCGCGTCCAAGCTGGTCGCCGAGGGTGCCGAGGAACTGCTCGACGAGTCGACGCTGTGGCCGGACAACAAGTTCGTGATCACGAACATCATCGTGTCGCAGAAGTTCCTGAGCGAGCACCCGGATGTCGTCGAGGCGGTGCTGCGCGGTTCGGTGAAGACCAACGCGTGGATCAACGCCAACCCGGACAAGGCGAAGGCCTCCGCCAACGCCGCGCTCGCGAAGCTGACCGGCAAGGCGCTGCCCGCCGAGGTCCTCGACCCGGCGTGGAAGTCGATCCAGATCACCGATGACCCGCTGGCCGCCACGCTGAACGCGCAGGCCGAGCACGCGGTGAAGGCCGGTCTGCTGGAGAAGCCGGACCTGACCGGCATCTACGACCTGAAGCCGCTGAACAAGGTCCTGAAAGCCGCGGGCAAGCCCGAGGTCGCCGATGCCGGTCTCGGCGTCAAGTAGGACCGACCGTCACACGGGGGCGACGCCTCCTCATTTGCCGGCCGGTCCAAACCGCCCGAACCCGAACCCAGGATTCCCAGGAGGTGACGACCATGGCGACCACCCTCACCAAGGCCGAGGACCGTACAGCGGTCGGGCACGCCGCCCGTATCGCACATGTCTCCAAGTCCTTCGGCGGACCGGAGGGGCAGCAGCCCGTCCTGGACGACATCACGCTCGATGTCGCACCGGGCGAGTTCGTCACCCTCCTGGGAGCCTCCGGATGCGGGAAGTCGACGCTGCTCAATCTGGTGGCCGGACTCGACCGCCCGACCGCGGGGTCCATCGAGACCCCCGGCGGGCGGCCGGCCCTGATGTTCCAGGAGCACGCCCTGTTCCCGTGGCTGACCGCGGGCAAGAACATCGAACTCGCGCTGCGGCTGCGCGGCGTACCCAGGTCGGAGCGCCGCACGGAGGCGGAGCGGCTGCTGGAACTCGTACGGCTGGGCGGGGCGTACGGCAAGCGTGTGCATGAACTCTCGGGCGGGATGCGGCAGCGGGTGGCAATGGCCCGCGCCCTCGCCCAGGACAGTCAACTGCTGCTGATGGACGAGCCGTTCGCCGCGCTCGACGCCATCACCCGGGATGTGCTGCACGACGAGCTGACCCGGATCTGGCGCGAGACGAACGTCTCGGTCCTCTTCGTCACACACAATGTGCGCGAGGCGGTGCGGCTCGCCGAGCGCGTCGTCCTGCTGTCGTCCCGCCCCGGCAGGATCGCCCGTGAGTGGACGGTCGACATCGAGCAGCCGCGCCGTATCGAGGACAGCGCGGTCGCGGAGCTGTCCGTCGAGATCACCGAACAACTGCGTGGGGAGATCCGCCGTCATGGCCAGCACTGACACGAAGCCCGACGATCTGGCCGGTCTGGAGGCCGGGCTCGACGCGCTGGACGCCGTGCAGGTGCGCCGCACCCCGGTGCGCGAGGTGCTGCTGCGCAAGGTGCTGCCGCCGGTGCTTGCGGTGGCGCTGGTGGTCTTCGTCTGGCAGCTGCTCGTCGAGGCCCAGGTCACCGACGACTACAAGCTGCCCTCACCGGCCGCGGTGTGGCACAGCGCGTTGGACATGTGGCTGCAGGGGACACTGCTGGAGGTCGTCTGGACCAGCATCTCGCGCGGTCTGCTCGGCTTCCTGCTGGCTGTGGCCATCGGTACGCCGCTGGGTCTGCTGGTCGCCCGGGTGACGTTCGTACGGGCCGCGATCGGCCCGATCCTGTCCGGGCTGCAGTCCCTGCCGTCGGTCGCCTGGGTGGCACCGGCCGTGATCTGGCTCGGGCTGAACGACAAGATGATGTACGCCGTGATCCTGCTGGGCGCCGTCCCCTCGGTCGCCAACGGGCTGGTCTCCGGCGTCGACCAGGTGCCGCCGCTCTTCCTGAGGGCGGGCCGTACGCTCGGCGCGACCGGGCTGCGCGGGACCTGGCACATCGTGCTGCCGGCCGCGCTGCCCGGCTATCTGGCCGGTCTCAAGCAGGGCTGGGCGTTCTCCTGGCGCTCACTGATGGCCGCCGAGATCATCGCGTCCTCCCCCGATCTCGGCCTGGGGCTCGGTCAGTTGCTGGAGAACGGCCGCAACAACGCGGACATGCCCGGCATCTTCCTCGCCATCATCCTGATTCTGTTCGTGGGCATCGCGATCGACCTGCTGATCTTCAGTCCGCTGGAGCGGTGGGTGCTGCGCAGCCGCGGTCTCCTCGTCAAGAACTGAGCCACGCCATGTCCGCCCCGGTCCTCCTCGTCATCGCCCACGGCAGCCGCGACCCGCGGCATGCGGCGACCGTGCACGCGCTCACCGCGCGGGTTCGGTCGCTGCGGCCGGGGCTGCGCGTGGAGACCGGTTTCCTGGATTTCAACGCGCCGTCGATCCCGAGGGTGTTGGAGCGGCTGGCCGCAGAAGACGCGGGGGACGTCATCGCGCTCCCCCTGCTGCTCACCCGGGCCTTCCACGCCAAGTCCGACATCCCCACGGTGCTGCACGAGGCCCGGGCCGGACTGCCTCGGCTGCGCATCCGGCAGGCAGAGGTGCTCGGCCCGTCACCCCTGCTGAATTCGGCACTGGAACGGCGGCTGTACGAGGCCGGGGTCCGTCCCGGTGACCGAAGCTCGACCGGGCTCGTCCTGGCCTCGGCGGGCTCCACAGACCCGGAGGCGATCGCAGTGATCGCTGAAATCGCGCGGGAGCTGCGGCACACCGGTTGGTGCGCCGTGCGGCCTGCGTTCGCCTCCGCTGCATCTCCCGCGGGTTTCCCCCGCACCGTGGACGCGGTACAGGCCCTGCGGGCCGAGGGCGTGCGGCGGGTGGCGGTGGCCCCTTACGTCATCGCACCCGGCCGGCTCCCGGACCGTATCGCCGCGGGCGCCCGGGAGGCGGGGGCGGATGTACTGGCCGACGTGCTGGGCTCTTCAGCGGAGTTGGCACAGCTGCTGCTCCGCCGCTATCACGAGGCGTGCCTGCCGCGCCTGGCGGCACTCACCGCCTGACCGGCCCGAAGTGGGCGCCGCGGGATGCCCGGCGCCCACTCGGAGTCCGTCTAACCGGCCTTGGTCGTCGCCGTGACCGTGGCTGCCGGACCGGCCCCCGCTGCGGTGACAGCGGCAACCGTGACGGTGTAGCCGGTACTGGGGGTCAGCCCGCCGATCACCCGGAACATGCCCTTGCCCGAGGGCTGGCCGACCAGGGCGTCCCGCCCGGTGACCTCGATGGTCCGGCCGTCGGAGAGCGTCAGCCGGTAGCCGATCACCTTGGCGTCACCCATCTTCACGGGCGGGGTCCACGCCACGGTCGCGGCGTGGGCCGCAGTGCGCAGCTTCGGCCCGGTGGGGGCGTCGGCCGGCACCGTGGCCGCCGTAGGCAGGAGCGGAGCGGAGGCGAGGGACGGGGCACTCGCGCCCTGCGCGTTGGCAGCGGTGACGATGACGGTGAAAGGTCCGCCGTCCTCGGGGAGTCCGCCGATCCGGATGTAGGCCAGCCGCTTGTAGTCGGCGGCCGATGCGGTCGACGCAGCCACCTCCGTCCCATCCAGGCGCAGGGCATGCGCGGTGTAACTGAGAACTGCCGAACCACCCTCTACGAAGCTGGGGTTGAAGGTGGTGTACAGGGCGCCGGCCCCCGCAGTGCTGGTACCGACCCGTGACGGCGCCTCGGGTACGGAGAGCGCCCCGGTCCTGCGCGTGAGAATCCCCCGGTACGCGGGCTCCACCCCGGCGTTGTCGACAATCGCGGCGGGCACGTCGGCGAGGGAGGTCATGATGCGGTTGCCGGTGGTCACCAGCCCCTTGTTGTCGCCGTCGCTCGTGCCCTCCTCCCACCAGTTGTCCTTGATGAGCGTCGGGTCGTTGTTGCCGAGCGCGTCGCGGTAGTCGGTGTGGCGGCTGGCGACATTGGCGTACGAGGCTCCGTACAGCACATTGCCCTCGACGGTCTCGTAGGTGCAGCCGTTGTCGGTGTAGACGCTCTTGCCCAGGCCCCACTGGTCGTGGATGACATTGCCGGTGACCTTCTCACCGTCGGCGAGCGATGTGCCGGTCATGCCCTGGGTGTAGATGCCACCACCATCGTCGAACATCTGCATGTAGTCGAAGATGAGGTTGTCGCTCACGACGTTGTCATGGCTGGGGTTGGGCGTCGCCGGTGAGCCGATCTTGTCGGGCCAGCCTCCCCAGCCCATGGATATCGCGCTGTAACCGAGATGGTCGAGCTGGTTGTGCGCGATGGTGTTGTGCTGGGTGTAGCCGTTGAGGATGCCGACCGCTCCGTGATACTCGCGGGGCAGTCCATAGAGATGGTTGTTCGTCACTTCCACGCCACTGGCGGCCGTTTGACCGTCCACACCGCCGATCTCCAGACCGTTGCCCGAGATGTCGGTGAAGATGCTGCCACTGACCCGGGTGTCGGCCGTACCGGCCCCGAGTTCGAGTCCGGCTGCGCCCAGATGCGTGAACACGCTGTCGCTGAATTCGATGCGCTTGCCGTACGTGAAGGAGACATTGCCCGGCATCTTGGTCCAGGAGGCGAACGGGCAGGTGCCGCCTTCGACGAACCCGCACAATCCTTGAGTGGCCCAGCCGGTGGGTCCGGTAATGGTGTAGCCGGCCTGGATCTCGGAGAAGCCCTCGGGCCGCGACGGGGTCAGCCAGGTCGCATAGCTGAACTGCAGCCCGCGGAAGACGACATCGTGGACGGGTGCCGCGGCGGTGCCACGGCCGTCGAGGAGTTTCTCGGCCGAGGCCGCCTCGACGTCCGCACGGCGCAGGTCCTCGCCCTTGCGCGGCAGGTAGTAGACGGTGCGGGCCGAGCGGTCGAGGTACCACTCGCCCGGCTGGTCCAGGAGCTCATAGGCGTTCTCGATGTACGAGGCCTTGCCGCCGTTGGTGAGACGGCCGGGGCCGACCATGGAGACGGTGCGGCCCGGAATGTCGGGAAACTCCACACGCTTGTTGGAGTTGTCCCAGCACGGCTGGACCATGGTGAGGGTGGTGCCCTCGGCCTCGGCGATCCGGCAGCGCGGTTCGGTCCACTGGCCGAGGCCGTTGCGTTCGACGTTCCAGAGCTCCTCGCCGCTCGAGTAGACGAATTCGGCGTCGGACGGATGGCGCCAGTTCGCGAGGGTGTCCGCGGTTGTGGTGTACCCGGTGGGTGTGACCGTCAGCCCGACGGGCACCTCGCCCCGTGCGCGCTGGGCGCGCACTCCGTCGATGTACAACTGCCGGGTGTCGGTGAGACCTTGGGGCGCAGGGGCCGAGTAGAGCCCGGGACGCCCATGGACCGGCTTCCAGCCTTCGACCTTGCGGCCGCCACTGATGACCGTGGATCCGGTCCCCTGCCAGATGATCCTGTGGCCGTCGCGGCCGGAGTCCCGGGCGTCGAGGACGAGCGGCTTCTCCGTCCGGTACGTACCGGAGGCGAGGTGGACGGTGAGGTCGCCGTCTGCATGCGCGGCCCTCGCGCGCGCCAGATCACGCGCACGCTGAAGGGTCTTGACGGGGTGTCGGGCGACGCCCTGCGCGTGGTCGTCACCCATGGGGGACACATACACATCCGCAGGGTGCGCGTGGGCCGAGTCGGCTCCGGCCGCGGTCAGGCTGCCGGGAACGCCGAGCGCCAGGACCGCGGAGAGAGCCGCGACAAGCGCGGCTCGTCGGGGTACGAGCATCTTCCCTCCTTGGGATCAGTCTCGTCAGGCACGAGAAAGGTAGGAGGGTTGACGTGGATCGGTCAACGCTTGTTGCAGGATTCCCGCCCCTTGCCCTCACTTTCACAAGAATCATCGGATCAATGGCTGTACGTGCCCGGTACAGAAGGTCGCAGTCAGCCGAAGTCGAGGCTGCCCGTGCGGGTCCGCTTGAGTTCGAAGAGGTCCGGATTCGCGGCAAGTACCCGGAAGCTGTCGAAGACCCGCGCCGCCTCCTCGCCACGCGGTACGGCCCGCAGGACCGGCCCGAACCAGACCGAGCCGTCGACATGGATCGTGGGCGTACCGACGTAGGCGTCCGCCTCCGGATCCTTGCCGGCGTCGTGGCTGCGCCGCAGGGCCTCGTCGTACGTCTCACCGTGCGCGGCGGCACCCAGTGCGGCGGGCAGACCGAGCTCCGCGAGGGATTCGGCGATCACTTCGTCGAAGTCCTCGTTCTTCTGCTGGTGGATGCGGCTGCCCATCGCGGTGTAGAGATCGCGGAGCACAGCATCACCGCGGTCGGCGGCTGCCGCGACCGCGACCCGCACCGGACCGATCGACTTGTCGACCAGTTCCCGGTACCAGTCGGGGAGTTCATTGCCGATGTTGTGCAGGTAGAGGCTCATGACGTGGAAGCGGAGCTCGATGTCGCGCTGCTGCTCCACCTCCAGCATCCAGCGGGAGGTGATCCAGGCGAACGGGCAGGCCGGGTCGAAGTAGAAATCGACGGCGGTCCTGCCCGTGTCCGGGGTGCGGTGAGTGGTCATGCGTCGAGCCTAGCCACCTATTGGCTTACTGGCCCGGGCCATTCACCGTCCGGTCAACTGGGCCACTTTCAGGCCCTGGTCCAGTGCGGGTCGCGGCCGCTGTGGGCCAGCGCCCGTTCGAACGCCGACGCCGATGCGGGCACCGTCACCTCGTCGGCGAAGCCGTCGTACTGCCGGTAGAGCGCGGCGGTACCGTCGACGACATCGAGGACATAGGCGGCCGCCGCGTCGGAGAGCCGGACGTCCGCTCCGACGGCGCGGGCCACGTCCCAGGTGTGCAGGGCCGTCTCCTCGATGAGCATCGCGGCGATCTCGGAGGCCGGAGAGGTCGAACCCCCGAGGTCGATCTCGCCCTCCCAGACCGCCGGATCCGACCAGGCGGCGACGGCGCGATCCAGTTGCGCCGCGTACTTCTGCGCCCAGTCGGCGTCGGCGGTGAAGTCACGGGTGGTGAGCTCGTCGGGGAGGTCCTTGCGCAGGGCGCGGTGCTCCAGGCCGTGGGAGGTGTACAGCACCCAGTGGTTGATGAGTCCGCGCAGGTCCCAGTCGCCGCAGGGTGTGGTGGGTACGTCGAGCTGTTCGGCACTGATGGAGCGGGCGATACGGGCCGCCTCTGCAGCGCATTCGGTCATATGAGCGTGCTCGTTCTTCATAAGCCCTACGCTAGGACGGGTCCCTGCCGCCGGTATTGAAGAAAGGCGACGGCGGCCCGGACCCGCGCTTCGGAAGGCGGCTTCGACGTGTGCGACAAGTTCGGCCACGGACATCGAGCCGGGATCCCGGCGCTTGAGCGCGAACATGTTCGCGGTGCGCCGCAGGACGTCATTGACCGGAGCGGGTACGCCGTGGAGCCTGCCGAGCAGCACGATCTCGCCGTCGAGGCAGTCGGCCTCGATCGTGCCCGTGCCCCGGCTGAGGCTCTGCCAGGACGAACCGGCGCCACGCGGGCACCCGTCGAACGGCTCGAAGCGGATCCTGCCGGCCCTGGCGATCGTGGCCCGCCTCGGCCGGCCGTCCCCCGATGACGCCGCCGACGGCACCCGCCCCGACGATGATGTAACGCATCCCAGCCCCCCGTTCCGCAGCCTCACAGGTGAGAACGCCGATCCCCGAAGAGTGGGCAACACCTCGGTACAGGACGAGAAGTCGTGGCGTCGATTGCCACTAGTGTTCCCGTTATGTCTTCCATGCCACCCCCTCTCGATGATGTGTTCCTGCTCGGCGGCGAGCTGCCCGTACGCCGTCTCGGCTACGGCACCGCCCAGCTGACCGGCCCCGGATACTGGGGGCCGCGCGGGGAGCGGCAGGACGCCGTGGCCGTGCTGCGGGCGGCCGTCGAGCAGGGTGTCACGCTCATCGACACCGCCGACAATTACGGCCCCGGGCTGGCCGAGGAGCTGGTGGCCGAGGCCCTTCACCCGTACCGCGAGGATCTGGTGATCGCGACCAAGGGCGGTGTGGTGCGCACAAGCGGCAGTGCCTGGCACATCGCGGGCCGTCCCGAGCAGTTGCGGGCGATGTGCGAGGCCAGTCTGCGGCGGCTGCGGACCGACCGGATCGACCTCTACCAGTTGCACCGGCTGGACCCGGACGTACCCATGGCCGACCAGCTGGGCACCCTGGATGCGCTGCGGCAGGAGGGTAAGATCCGGTACATCGGTCTGGACACCCTCACCGCCGACCAGCTGGAGCAGGCTCTCTCCCTGACCGGGATCGCCTCGGTGCAGAACCGCTTCAATCTCCTCGACCGTTCGTCGGACGCGGTGCTGAAGGTGTGCGAGACCCACCACCTGGCTTTTCTGCCCTGGTTCCCACTGGCCAACGGTGCTCTGACCGGCGAGGCGGCTGCGGCGCTCGCCGGTGCCGCCGATCGGCACGGTGCCACCCGTGGGCAGATCGCCCTCGCCTGGCTGCTGCACCGCTCCCCTGCGCTGTGCCCGACTCCGGGCACCGGTTCGCCCGTCCATCTGGCGGAGAACCTGGGGGCGCGGGAGATCCGGCTGTCCGCCGAGGACATGAGCTGCCTGGAGGCGCTCGCACCCGTATGAAGGAGTACCCGCGCGTGACCACACGTACCACCGCCGCTGTTCCCGCCCCGGCCGGTGCTTCCGGTTCCCCCGCCGCCGTCCCGGTGATCCGGGCCGAGGGTGTCTCGCTCGTCCGGGAGGGCAATGTCCTGCTCGACTCGGTCTCCCTGACCGTACGCAGCGGTGAGCACTGGGCCCTGCTCGGTGCGAACGGGGCGGGAAAGAGCACGCTGCTGGGGCTGCTCGGCGCGGTCAACCACCCCACCAGGGGCTCGGTCGAGGTGCTGGGGCGAACCCTCGGGCGGGTCGATCTGCGGGAGCTCCGGTCGCTGCTCGGTCATGTCGATCCCCGCCATCCGCTGCGTTCGCCGCTGTCGGTGCACGAGGTGGTGCTGACCGGTCTGACCAACTCGGTCGAGCCGGTGCCGCGCTGGTCCGCGAGCCAGGAACAGCGGGCACAGGCGGATCGGCTCCTGAAGACGCTCGGCATGGGCGGCAGGACCCGGTCGCGCTGGCCCGCGCTCTCACAGGGTGAGCGCGGCCGTACGCTCATCGCCCGCGCCCTGATGCCGCAACCGAGGCTGCTACTGCTCGACGAGCCGGCCACGGGGCTCGATCTTGCCGCCCGTGAGCAGTTGCTCGACAGTCTGGACACGCTGCGAGAGGAACATCCGGGGCTGGCGACGGTCCTGGTCACACACCATCTGGAGGAGCTGCCCGCCTCGACCACGCATGCGATGCTGCTGCAGGGCGGCCGGTGTGTGGCATCGGGCCGGGCCGACGAGGTACTGACCACCGATCAGGTCAGCGACTGCTTCGGACATCCGGTGCGGATCTCCCGTACGGACGGCCGGTGGACGGCGCGGGCGCAGCGCGTCACCCGTCGCTGAACGGGTTCATCCGTCGGCGTCCGGACCGGCGTTCGCGATGTCGCCGAACGGCGTGGCCTGGTGGAAGTAGAGCACCCAGCCCGTGCCGGTCAGTCGCCACAGCGAACTTCGGTGGGCGAGGTGGCCCTTCGTCTCGGTGTCGTAGGTGAGGTGGACGCATTCGTCGTCCAGCTGGACTCCGCACATCCGGGATGCGGTGAGCGGGCCGGGGCGCGGGGCGTTCTCGGCGGTGAGCGAGGCGATCATCGTGGCACGGTCCCAGACCCGGCCTGCGGAATCGATCTCGCGGTACTCGGGGTGCAGCACCTGGGAGAGGAGCTCGGCACAGGCGCGTACCACCGGGTCGAGGAGGCGGAGCTCGCCCTCCACCGCTGCGGCCACGCCGGGGGACGGTTCGCTCACGTGCGGGCTCCCTCGTTCGCGGTACCCGTCGGCGCGGTCATCTCCACCAGCTTGACCACGGTGTTCCAGTTGCGCGAGGTGGCGATGACGCCTTTGGTGAGGGACGGCCGGGAGAGGGCATCGGCGAGTCTGGAACGGCCCAGTCCGTCGGGGGCGTAGAGGTAGAGCGCGCGGTCGCCGAGCCGGAACTCCTCGGGGAGGAAGGCCGCCGGGTCGACCCCGGCGAAGCGGTCGGCGTCGACCGGCTGCCCGTAGTAGGTGATGTGCAGCTGCTTTCCTTCGAGTTCGGCGGCCGGGAACGGGCAGGCCGCGGCAACTGCCGCGAGGTAGGCGCCGTCCCGGACCAGGCAGGGGACGGGGAAGCCGAACCGCTTCTCGATGGCCCGCTCCAACTCGGCGGCGAGTGCGTTCTCGTCGTCCGACGCGCTGCTGAAGACGGCGTTGCCGCTCTGCAGGTGGGTACGGACGTCCCCGTGGCCGATTTCGGTGAGCAGCGTGCGGAGTTCGGCCATCGGAACCTTCTTGTGGCCGCTCACATTGATCCCGCGCAACAGCGCCGCGTACATCGTCATGCGCACACCATAGGACGATCCGTCCACGCAGTGCGGCCGCCGCGCCCCGTGGGGGAAGGCGCGGCGGCCGCCGATTGCGTCGCGCCGGGCGTCTGCCGCCCGGTCACGGCTGCGGGGGTCGGTTACTCAACGACCTTCAGCAGCTTGTTCGGTGTGCCCTCGGTCGCGTTGGAGATCGCGTCGGGGGTGGCTCCTCCGGTCAGCGCCGCGGCGACCTCCGCCGGGGTGGCGTCCGGGTGTCCGGAGAGGAGGACGGCGGCGGCACCGACGACGTGCGGGGTCGCCATGGACGTGCCGGAGATGGTGTTGGAGCCGTCGTCGCTGTCGTTCCAGGACGAGGTGATGCCGGATCCGGGGGCGTAGATGTCCACGATCGAGCCGTAGTTGGAGAACGACGACTGCTCGTCGTCCACCGTGGACGAGGCGACCGTGATGGCCTCCGGGACGCGGGCCGGGGAGCTCTCGCTCGCGTCGGCCGAGTCGTTTCCGGCGGCCACCGCGAAGGTGACCCCGGAGGCGATGGCCTTCTGGACCGCGGCGTCGAGCGCCTCGTCCGCGCCGCCGCCGAGGCTCATGTTGGCGACCGAGGGGCCCTCGTGGTTGGCCGTGACCCAGTCGATGCCCGCGACGACCTGCTCGGTGGTGCCCGAGCCGGAGTCGTCGAGGACCCGGACGGCGACGATCTTCGCCTTCTTGGCGACCCCGTAGGTCGCACCGGCAATGGTGCCCGCAACGTGGGTGCCGTGGCCGTTGCCGTCGTCGGCGCTGTCGTCGTTGTCGACGGCGTCGTAGCCCGAGGCGGCCCGGCCCTCGAACTCGTTGTGCGTGGTACGGACACCGGTGTCGATGACGTATGCGGTGACGCCCTCGCCCGCGCTGTCCGGGTAGGTGTACGCGTTGTCGCCGGCCGTCTCGGTCTGGTCGATGCGGTCCAGCCCCCAGGACGGCGGGTTGTCCTGGGTGGCGTCGATGTGGAACTTCTTGTTCTGGACGACCTTGGAGACGGCCGGGTCGGCCGCCAGACGCTTGGCCTCGGTCGGTGAAAGGCCGCTGGCGGAGAAGCCGTTGATGGCGGAGTTGTAGTTCCGCTCGAGCTTGCCGCCGTACTCCTTGGCGAGCTTCGCCTTGTCGGCCTTCTGGTCCAGCATCACGATGTAGCTGCCCGGGACGGCGGTCGCCGCGTCGGCACCGTAGACGGTGCCCATCGCGGGAGCCGGTGCGGCTCCGGCGAGGGAGGTGCCCAGCAGGGTGACTCCGGCCGCCGCGGCCACTGCGGTTATCGCCGCGGTCAGCTTGATCCGACGTGCGCGCTTGTGAATTGCCATGAAGAGGGGTCTCCTCGTCATTCTTTGTGGGGGGATTGACCCCCGGCCGGGAGATCTCCGGGGGTTGGCTCGAAACCCTCGCCGATTGACGCGCTCAGATCAAGACCTTCATGCGGCTGTGACTTACTCAACAAGGTTTCGCAATAAGACCGACCGGCAAATGGGGGGTGGGAGCGGGGCTGGGTGCGTGCAGCTGCAAGGCGGAGGAGGGAAGCAACGCGGAGCCGCAGATGTGCGTGCCCAGCCCCGCGACGCCGCCCCCCATGTGCCGGTCGGTCCAAGAAACCGGCCAGCTGCAGCCAAGTCGGGCACAGTCGAGGCAGCATCCGTCACACGTACGGGGCTTGCCGCTCCCGCAGCAGCGACCCGCGCACTTCGCAAGAGGGAAGGCGGACCCCGCCGGCGCACCCGGGTGGGCGAGGAGACGACTTGATTCCGCCCCATCCGTCAGGCGGGCAGTTCGGCCTCGATGAGGTCGGCCGCCCCCTTCGTGCCGCCCTCCCCCGCCATCCGCTCCCGCACGGCTGCGGCCCTCTTCGCCACCTCGGGGTCACGCACCAGGCCGAGCACGGCCGCCCGCAGCGACTCGGGGGTCACCTCCGCCATCGGGAGATGGCGGGCGACGCCGAGCGCCTGGAGCATGTCGGCGTTGCCGAACTGGTCGACGGCCTGCGGCACGGCAACCATCGGGGTGGCGGTGGCGAGCCCCTCCTGACTGCCTCCGGCGCCCGCATGGGTGATGAAAGCGTCCGCCTGCTTCAGCACCGAGAGCTGCGGCACCCAGGAATGCACCTCCACATTGGCCGGTACGTCGCCGAGTTCGGCGGCGTCGACCCAGGCGCCGATCTGGAGCACGACGTGCCAGCCGGGCAGAGAGCCGAAGGCCGTGACGCAGTCGCGGTAGAAACCGGGCTGGTTGGTGAAGGCCGAGCCGAGCGAGACCAGCAGCACCGTCTCGGCACCCTCGGGGCGCTGCCACTCCCCCTGGTCCGCGCGGTCGCCCTGGCAGGCACCCACGAATGTGTGGACCGCCCTGTCGACGCGGTCGGCGTTCGGCTGGAGCACCTCGGGGATCAGGACGACCGACCGCGGCGGCCGGCCGACGAACGGGTCCGGGTGCTCGTCGATCCCGTTCGCGGTGAGCCAGTCCTGGAAGCGCCGGTAGTACGCCCGCCCGCGCTCGGACCGCTTCAGCTCGGCGGTCATCGGCTCGCCGACCTCCTCCTCGTATCCGTCCCAGGCGACCAGGTTGGGCGAGAGGGAGACGGCGGGCACACCCCAGCGATGGGCGAGGACCCGCGCCGGGTAGGAGGTGATGTCGTGCAGGACGAGGTCGGGCTCGTCCCCGTCGAAGGCCTTGATGAGTTGAGGCAGGGCCTGGACGGCGTCGTCGAGGAAGGGTTCGAGGTTGTCGATGAGTTCGGTGCCCCAGGCGTCCGGGGCCTCTTCGGTCGGCAGCACCGAGGTGTAGAGCACCGGTTCGGCGCCGGTGGCGGCGACCTTCTCGGCGAACGAGGCCGGGATGGCGTAACTGACGCGGTGCCCACGGGCGACGAGCTCCCGGATGACTTCCAGGCTCGGGTTCACGTGCCCGTGGGCGGCGATGGAGAACATGGCGATATGGGCGCGCTCGGTATCCGTCATGCCCTCACCGTAGGCGAGACGAGACGTCTCGTGCATTTGGTTTTCGGGATACCTCAGCGCTGATAGCGGGCCAGCACCCGGTTCCCGTCGTCGACCAGACGTTTCCTCAGCTCTTTCGCGCCGATCGCCCCGCTGTAGTACTCCTGGAGGGCCGGTGTGGCGACCTTGTCCTTCCATTCCGGGTAGCCGCGGACTGACTGGGCGGGCGCCGGCCGCAGCGCCTTCGCCACGGCGACCCCGGTCGACCAGCCGTCCTTGTCGGTGTGCAGGGCCGGGTCCGCGAGGGCCGCGGTGCCGGTCGGGAGCATCCAGTCGCCCTTGGCCAGGCGCACCATGTTCTGCGGCCGGAGCAGGAAGTCGATGAACCGCGCGGCCTCCTTCTTGTGCGGGCTGGCCTCCGAGACGGAGAGGGTCTGCGGACTCACCCCCTGGGCGAGGCCCCCGCTGCCGGCCGGGGCGGGCAGGACGGTCCACTCGAAGCCCTCGGGGGCCTGCTCGACCACCTGTTGGCGGTACGAGAAGCCGAGCGGAACCATCGCGTACTTGCCGCCGAAGAATCCGGGGAGGGTGTCGGAGCCGCCCATTCCGAGCGTGGTGCGGGCGGCGCTGTGATCGATGTCGACCTGATCGTGAATGGTGCCGGGGACGACCTGGTCGCCCTCGCCGGCACGGATGGTCACCTTGCCGTCGGCGCCCGGGTGGAAGAGCCGGCCGCCGGCGGAGAGGCCGAGGTTGAGGGTGACGGAGACGGGCTCCTTGAGCGGCCAGGCGACGCCGTATCTCCCCTTGCCCGTCAGCTCCTTGGTGATCTGCCGGAACTCGGTCCAGCTCCAGGGGTTGCCGGGCGTCGGAATACGGACCCCCGACTCCTTGAGGATCTTGGTGTTGGCGATCAGGACACGGGGCTCCTGGAGGAACGGCACTCCGTAGACCCCGTCGCCGAAGGTGGTCGTCCGCCAGCTCTGTTGCGGGATGTCGGAGGTCAGCCGGTCCGGCAGGAGCGTCCGCAGATCGGCGAGGTAGCCGCCGTACGCGAAGTCGGCGAGGTCGTCGGAGGCGTCATGGATGACATCCGGCGCCTCGTCGCCCTCGAAGGAGGTGAGCAGTTGGTCGTGGACGGTGTCCCAGCTGCCCTGGACGTAGTTGACATGGATGTCGGGGTGGGTTTCGTTCCACTCCTTCACCAGTTGCTTGTTGGCGTCGACGGACTCCTTCTGCCAGGCCAGCGACTGGAAGCTGAGCTCGGTTCGCCCGTTGCCGCCCCCGCCGTCGCCCGTCCCCGAACAGCCGGTGAGCAGCAGAGCCATTGACGTGGCCACGGCAGCCGCCGTCGTCCTCACGGATGCGCGCATCAGCTCTTCACCGCCCCGGCCAGCAGGGAGCCGGTGATCCGCCGCTGGATGACCGCGAAGACGACCAGCGAGGGAAGGGTCGCGAGGAACGCGGCGGCGGCGAGCGGCCCGAGATCGGCCGCGCCCTCCGCCCCGATGAAGTGGGTCAGTACGACCGGCAAGGTCTGCTTCTCCGGTGTCTTGAGCAGGACGAGTGCGAAGAAGAACTCGTTCCATGCGGTGATGAACGCGAAGAGTGCGGTGGCGACGATGCCGGGGGCCAGCAGCGGGGCGGTGACCGAGACGAGCGTCCGCAGCCGGCCCGCGCCGTCGACCGAGGCGGCCTCTTCGAGCTCGGCGGGCACGGCCCGTACGTACCCCACCAGCATCCACAGCGCGAAGGGCAGAGCCCAGACGACGTACACCGCGATCAGCCCCCACAGGGTGTTGATCAGATGGAGATTCTTCAGGACCAGGAAGAGCGGAATGATCAGCAGGACGAACGGGAACGCCTGGCTGACCACGACCCATCCGGTGGTGGCCGTCGAGAGCCTGGAGCGGTGGCGGGCCATGACATAGGCCATGGGTGTGGCGATGAGCACCGCGACGACGGCGGCGCAGAGCGCGGCGATCAGCGAATTGGCGGCGGCCTGGAGCAGCGGCTGTTCGTCGAATGCCTTGTGGAAGTTGTCCAGTGTCGGATGCTCGGGGATCCAGGTCGGGTGCAGGGAACCCAGTTCGCGCGCCGGCTTGAAGGCGGTGGAGATCAGCCACAGGAACGGGAACGCCAGAAAGACGAGATAGCCGAGCAGTGCGACGTACTGTCCGGCGCGTGCGGATCTGCTGGTACGCAGGCTCACCGGTCCTCGCCTCCCCTGAGCCGGCCGACGAGATACACCGCGAGGATCACCGAGATCACCGCGACCATCACACAGCCCATCGCTGCGGCGTAGCCGAACTGCCCGTAGCGGAAGGCCTCTTCGTACGCGAAGAGCATCGGCAGCCGGGTGCGGCCGCCGGGTCCTCCGTTGGTCAGTACGTAGACCAGGGCGAAGGAGTTGAAGTTCCAGATGAAGTTGAGCGCGGTGATGGAGAGCGCGACCGGTCTGAGCACGGGCCAGGTGACGGTGCGGAAGCGGCGCCAGGCACCCGCGCCGTCCAGGGCGGCCGCCTCGTGGAGTTCGTGCGGGGTGTTCTGCAGTCCGGCCAGGAGGGCGACGGTGGTCTGGGGCATGCCGGCCCAGACGCCCACGACGACCACGGCGGGCAGGGCGGTGGCGAGTCCGGTGAGCCAGTCCCGGCCGTCGCCGAGGCCGAGATCACGGATCGTCTCGTTGAGGATGCCCGCGTCCGGGTTGTAGACGAGCCGCCACATGATGCCGACGACCACCTCGGGCATCGCCCACGGAATGATCGCCAGCGCCCGCGCCAGCCAGCGCATGCGCAGATTCTGGTTGAGCAGCAGGGCGAGGCCGAGCGCCAGTACGAACTGCGGGACGGTGACGCCGACCGCCCACAGCAGACCGATCCGGAACGAGTCCCAGAACAGGGCGTCGTGGAGCAGGTCCTGGAAATTCAGCCCGCCGACCCACTGGGTGGAGCGGGTGCGGCCGGACTGGGCATCGGTGAAAGCCAGCGCGATGCCGTAGAGGAGCGGGCCGACGCTGAGGATCAGGATCGGGATCAGCGCGGGCAGTACCAGGAACCAAGTGCCGGCATTCCGGCTGACCGGCCGGGTCTGCTTGTCGTGCGGGCTTCCGGGCGGACCGTGCCTTCCGGATCGTACGGTTGCACTCGCCAATGTCATGAATTCGCCCCCTTGCGTCATTCGATCGGTTTCATACCGTTCTGGCCGCTCAGGTGGCCCTCGTCATCGTGCTGACGGTCCGTCGGTTCGTCAAGCGGGCCTGCACAGATGCGAAAATCGGAGCCATGAACGAGATGCGTGCGCGCGAGGTGCTGACCGCTGCCGGACTGTCCGGCGGTGCGGAGTTGCTCGCGCTGGGTGAGAACGCGGTGTTCGCCGTGGACGACCTTGTGGTCAAGGTCGGCCGCGACGCCGTGCAGAACCCGGAACTGCGGGACCGGGCCGAGCGCGAGGTGGCCGTCGCTCAGTGGCTGGCCGCCTCCGGTGTCCCCGCCGTACGGGTCGCCGAGCCCGGGGCGCGGCTGGTGGAGGGCCACCCGGTGACGCTCTGGCACCGGCTGCCCGACGCCGTACGCCCTGCCGAGCCGCAGGATCTGGCGAGGCTGCTCACCCTGGTCCACGCGCTGCCCGTCCCGGACGGTTTCGCCCTTCCGCGCCGTGAGCTGCTGGGCGGGGTCGAGCGCTGGCTGCGGCTCGCGGGCGATGCGATCGACCCGGCCGACGCCGACTATCTGCGTGAGCGCCGCGACGGCTTCGCGGCGGCCGCGGCCGCGCTGACCCCCCATCTGCCGCCCGGGCCGATCCATGGCGACGCCCTCCCGCGCAATGTCCATGTCGGTCCGCACGGGCCGGTGCTGGTCGATCTGGAGACCTTCTCCGCGGATCTGCGCGAGCACGACCTGGTGGTGCTGGCGCTGTCCCGGGACCGGTACGGGCTGGCGGCCGAGGCGTACGACGCCTTCACCGCCACGTACGGCTGGGACGTCCGCGAATGGGACGGCTGCGCGGTGCTGCGCGGGGCGCGGGAGACGGCCAGCTGCGCGTGGGTGTCCCAGCACGCGCCGACCAATCCGAAAGCGCTCGCGGAGTTCCGCCGCCGGGTGGCGTCGCTGCGCGACGGTGACACGGCGGTGCGGTGGTATCCGTTCTAGGGCGCGGCTGACCGGGGCCGCCCGGTGGCCGCTGCGCCCTCAAGCCCCGGACGGGCTCAAAGGATGTCCGCAAGCGCCGAACGGGCTCGAATTCTCAGCCGGTCACCCGGGCCGGCTCCCGCAGTGGCCAGTGGCCGTCGATCACCGCGTCCGCCGTGCCCTTGCGGCGCAGGAACTGCTGGAAGTCCGCAGCCCATTGCGCGTACCACTCCACCTGGCGCTCATGGAGCTCGGGGGCGGTCAGCTCGGCCACCGAGCCGTGCCGCTCGGCTATCGCGTACGCCACCCGGACCGCGGCCAGTGCATCCGCCCCCGCGTCGTGGGCACCGCCGTGCACCACGCCGTACTCGACACAGACCGCTTCGAGGGTGCGCTTGCCCTTGCGGTAGCGGTCGACGGCCCGGTCGATGGTGTACGGGTCGATGACCGGTCCGATCCCGGCCCCGTCGAGCCGCTCGCTCAGCGACGGCAGCCCGTGCCGCCGCAATTCCGCCGTCAGCAGCGTCAGGTCGAAAGCCGCGTTGTACGCGACGACCGGCACCCCCTGGCGCCAGTAGCCGGTGAGCGTCTCGGCGATCTCGTCGGCCACCTCACGCACCGGCCGGCCCTCCGCCGCCGCCCGCTCGCTGCTGATGCCGTGGATCGCCGAGGCCTGTGCCGGAATCCGGATGCCCGGATCCGCCAGCCAGGTGCGCTGCCGCACCGGCTCCCCGTCCCTGCCGCGGACGCCGACGACCGCGGCTGTCACGATCCGGGCCTCCAGCGGTTCTGTGCCCGTCGTCTCCAGGTCGAAGCCGACCAGCGCCTCCCGGTGCCAGCTCATCCCGTACCTCCTTCGTGGTGCTCTCCCCCAGGTGATGACCACCCTCGCACGCACCACTGACAACGGACGGACAGCCCCTCAGGAACAGCCCCTCAGGAGACGGGCCTGGAATCCGTCCAGACCGACTCGAATTCCTCGCGGTACGTCTCGAACAGCCCGTGCTCGTTGTCCTGACCCGCCCGGACCACCGCACGCCCCCCGCCCCGCAGCACCAGCACGGGCGCCTCCATCCCGCGTGCGCGCCGCAGATACGGCTGGACGACCCCGACCGCGTCCGCCCCGTCGCCGTCCACCAGATAGGCCGTGAAGCGCGGCGTCTCGTCGAAGACATGGATCTCGAAGGCGCCCGGATCGCGGAGCTTGGAGCGGACCCGGCGCATGTGGAGGATGTTCATCTCCACCGACCGGCTCAGCTCACCCTTCTTGAGACCCAGCTCCCGCTCCCGGCGCTTGACCGCGCTGCTCGCCGGGTTGATGAAGAGCAGCCGGACCCGGCAGCCCGACTCGGCGAGCCGGATCAGCCTGCGGCCGGAGAAGTTCTGCACGAGCAGGTTGAGTCCTATGCCGATCGCGTCGAGCCGGCGCGAACCCCCGAAGAGATCCTCGGCGGGCAGCTGGCGCTGGAGCCGCACCCGGTCGGAGTGGACGGAGACCACGTCCGCGTACCGGTCGCCGACCAGCTCCTCGACGGCGTCGACCGGGAGCCGGTCGGCCGACGGGACCGCGGCGCCGCTGCCCAGGATCTCCAGGAGCCGGGCCGAGGCGCGCTCGGCCTGGGCGAGGACCGCCTCGTTCAGGGCGCGGTTGCGGGAGACGACATTGCGGGCGACCTCCAGCTCGTCGAGCGCCAGCTCCACCTCGCGCCGGTCGTCGAAGTACGGCTCGAAGCACGGCCAGTGCTGGACCATCAGCTCACGCAGCTGCGGCAGCGTGAGGAAGCTGAGAACGTTGTCGTCGGCCGGGTCCAGCAGATAGCCCTTGCGACGGGAGACCTCACGTACGGCGACGGCGCGCTGCACCCACTCCTGCCCGGCGGGTCCGGCGGCGGCCACCACCCAGTCCTCGCCGTGGACCGGCTCGTAGATGGGCCGGAGCACCGCGGCGACCACGGCGCGCAGCCGCTGCTCCACGAGATTCAGCCAGATATAGGCACGCCCGGCCCGCTGGGCGCGCGTGCGCACCTCGCTCCAGGCGTCCGCTCCCCAGTCCAGTTCCGCGCCGATCTCCATGGGCTGCGCAAGTGAGACCGCCCCGGGCGGGGCATCGGTTGAGTCCCCCTCGTGACCTGTGTCACCTGGGGGCAGCTCGAACCCTCCCGAGCTCACCCGCGCACCGCCTTCCACTCCCCCACCAACGATCAAGGAAGGGTACTCCGCGAGCGGGAGCCGGTGCAGCCGGATGCACAGGCTGCTTCCTCAACTCCCCTATGACACAGGGACGTTCCCTGCGGCAAGATCTGCCGTAGTGAGCGGATTCATAGTGATTAAGCACCCCGTCCGCGGCCCTGTACCGGGCCTGCGACCGGCTCAGGTCCCCGGATCCCGGATCCGGGCGACACGGAGAGGCCCGATGTTGACCGGACCGCGCGACGTCCTAGGTAGCCGCACCTCTTTCGGGGAAGATCTGGCTCAAGCAGCCCGCAAGCCCCAGGCACCCGGATCAGAAGTGGAAGAGTCAACCTATGCAGGTCTGGCCGGGACAGGCGTATCCGCTCGGTGCCACGTACGACGGCGCCGGGACCAACTTCGCGGTCTTCTCGGAGGCCGCCGACCGAATCGAGTTGTGCCTGCTGCACGACGACGGTTCCGAGACGGCGGTGGAGCTCAGGGAGACCGATGCCTTTGTCCGCCATGCCTATCTGCCCGGGGTGATGCCCGGTCAGCGGTACGGATTCAGGGTCCACGGGCCGTACGAGCCGGAGCGCGGCGTCCGCTGCAATTCGGCCAAACTGCTGCTCGACCCGTACGCCAGGGCCGTTGCCGGGCAGATCCGGTGGGGCGAGGCGGTGTACGGCTATCCGTTCGGCCGGCCCGACGCGCGCAACGATCTCGACTCGGCGCCGCACACCATGACCTCGGTCGTGGTCAACCCGTACTTCGACTGGGGCGACGACCGGCGGCCCCGTACGGACTACCACCGCACGGTGATCTACGAGGCCCATGTGAAGGGTCTGACGATGCTCCATCCGGGGCTGCCGAAGGAACTGCGCGGCACCTACGCGGGGCTGGCCCATCCGGAGGTGATCGCCCATCTGACCGAACTGGGCGTCACGGCGATCGAATTGATGCCGGTTCACCAGTTCGTCCAGGACCACCGGCTGGTGGACGCGGGGCTGGCCAACTACTGGGGTTACAACACCATCGGTTTCTTCGCCCCACACAACGCGTACGCCTCCTGGGGGGACCGCGGTGAACAGGTGCTGGAGTTCAAGCAGGCCGTTCGGTCGCTGCATCAGGCCGGTATCGAGGTGATCCTCGACGTGGTCTACAACCACACCGCGGAGGGCAATCACCTGGGTTCGACGCTCTCCTTCCGGGGCCTGGACAATGCCTCGTACTACCGGCTCGCGGACGACCAGCGGTACTACATGGACACCACGGGAACCGGGAACTCCCTGCTGATGCGCTCGCCGCACGTGCTGCAGCTGATCATGGACTCCTTGCGGTACTGGGTCACGGAGATGCATGTGGACGGCTTCCGCTTCGATCTGGCGGCCACCCTGGCCCGGCAGTTCCACGAGGTCGACCGGCTGTCGTCGTTCTTCGATCTGGTGCAGCAGGACCCGGTGGTCAGCCAGGTGAAGCTGATCGCCGAACCGTGGGACGTGGGTGAGGGCGGCTACCAGGTGGGGAACTTCCCGCCGCTGTGGACCGAGTGGAACGGCAAGTACCGGGACACCGTGCGGGACCTGTGGCGGGGCGAGCCGCGGACCCTCGCCGAGTTCGCCGGGCGGCTGACGGGGTCGTCGGACCTGTACCAGGACGACGGCCGGCGGCCGCTCGCCTCGATCAACTTCACCACCTGCCACGACGGATTCACGCTGCACGACCTGGTCTCGTACAACGACAAGCACAACGAGGCGAACGGCGAGGGCAACCGGGACGGCGAGAGCCACAACCGGTCCTGGAACTGCGGCGCGGAGGGCGAGACGGACCAGCCGGAGATTCTGGAGCTGCGCGAACGGCAGATGCGGAATTTCATCGCCACGCTGATGCTGTCGCAGGGCGTGCCGATGCTGAGCCACGGCGACGAGTTCGCGCGTACGCAGCGGGGCAACAACAACGCGTACTGCCAGGACAACGAATTGTCGTGGGTGCGCTGGCCCGACCCGGCCGAGGCAGCGACGGACGATGTGGACGAGACCGATCCGGCCGAAGGGGACGGTCTCGGCAGCAGTCTGCTGGAGTTCACCCGGGCAATGGTCTGGCTCCGCCGCGACCATCCGGTCTTCCGGCGCCGCCGGTTCTTCCACGGCCGTCCTGTCGAGGGCACACACGACGAGCTCTCGGACATCGCGTGGTTCACACCCGAGGGCGGCGAGATGAAGCAACGGGACTGGCAGGCCGCGCACGCCAAGGCCCTGACGGTCTTCCTCAACGGCCATGCGATCTCGGAGCCGGGGCCGCGCGGCGAACGGATCTCTGACGACTCGTTCCTGCTGATGTTCAACGCGAGCGCCGACACGCTGGAGTTCTCCGTTCCGGTGAATCACGGCCGGCAGTGGATGGTGGTGGTCGACACAGCGCGCCCCACCGGGGTTCTTCCCCGCTCGGGGCCGAAGGTGTCGGCGGGCGAACGGGTGACGCTGGTCGGGCGGAGCATGGCGGTGCTGCAGCGGCCCGCCTAGGCGGGCCGCTGCAGATCTCGGCCGGATCAGGGAGCGGCGTTCGGTGCGTGCAACTGCAAGGCGCCGGAGCGTACTCGAATGGGGTCTCCCCTGCTCGAACGAAGCTGAGAACTCGGGGAAGGATCTATCAGGGCGTTTCGGCAACGCCGCAGATGTGCGTGCCGGGCGTCGCGAGCCCGGCCAAGATCTTCAGCACCCTCCTGGGTCCGGGCTTCCGGCCCGGCCGTTGACTCGACGACACCGCCGGTCGAGCCCTTTGCGGCGTTCGGTGACACAGGAGCCCGCAGGCTGGGTACGTAACGGCGCATGACGCCCACCGCCACCTACCGGCTGCAGCTCCAGCCGGACTTCCCGTTCGCGGCCGCCGGTCACGCCGTGCCGTATCTCGCCACGCTCGGCGTCTCCCATCTGCATCTGTCCCCGGTCCTGGAAGCCGTGCCCGGCTCCAGACACGGCTACGACGTCGTCGATCACAGCCGGGTACGCGCCGAGCTCGGCGGTGAGGAAGGACTGCGGGAGCTGGCCCGCACGGCGCATGAGCACGGTCTCGGACTGGTCGTGGACATCGTGCCGAACCACATGGCCGCGGTCCCCCGCCACAACCACGCACTGCGGGAGGTGCTGCGCGAGGGCTCCGAGTCCCCGTACGCCCACTGGTTCGACATCGACTGGGAGGCGGGCGGCGGCAAGGTGCTGCTGCCGGTGCTGGCCGGGCGGATCGGCGACGAGATCGACAGGCTCCGGGTCGACGGGGAGGTGCTGCGCTACGGCGAGCAGGAGTTCCCGCTCCGGACCGGCACCGCTCATCTGCCGCTGCCCGAGCTGCTGGATGCCCAGCACTACCGGCTCGGCTGGTGGCGGCTGGCCCGCACCGAGCTGAACTACCGGCGGTTCTTCACCATCTCCGACCTCATCGGGGTGCGGGTGGAGGACCCCGAGGTCTTCGCCGCCACGCACGGCAAGATCCTCGAACTGGTCCGGGACGGGGTGGTCGACGGGCTGCGCGTCGACCACCCCGACGGGCTCGCCGATCCTGCGGCCTATCTGGAGCGGCTCTCGGCGGCGACCGACGGGCGGTGGACGGTGGTGGAGAAGATCCTCAGCCGTACCGAGCCGCTGCCCACGGGCTGGGCCGTCGCGGGGACGACCGGGTACGACGCGCTGCACCGGATCGACGGCCTCTTCGTCGATCCGATGGGCGCCGCGGAGCTGCTCGGCCGCTACCGGGAGTACGCGGGGCCCGCCGGGGCCCGCGGGGGTGACTGGACGTCGACCGTCCGCCGGGCCGCGTACCGGGTGGTGACGCATGAGCTGGCCGCCGAGACCGGGCTGCTGACCCGGCTCGCCGTACGTATCTGCGCCGAGGACCCCGCGCTGCGCGACCATGCACCGTGGACGCTGCACACCGCCGTGTGTGAACTTCTTGTACGCGTACCCGTCTACCGCCCGTATGTGACACCCGGCGGGCCCCGCACAGAGACGGCTGAGACGACGCTCCCGGATGCGGCCGTACGGGATGCGGAGGCGGTGTTCTCCGTTCCGGAGGAGGCCTCGGCCGTCGAGGTCGTGCGGGATCTGGCAATGGGGCGGCTGGGCGAGGGGCCCGACCGGGCGACGTTCTGTGCCCGGTTCGCCCAGACCGCGGCGGCGTTGCGCGCCAAGTCGGTCGAGGACACGGCGTTCTACCGGTACGTACCACTGATCTCGGCGAACGAGGTGGGCGGCGATCCCGCGCACCCTGCGGTGACGCCGGAGGAGTTCCATGCGTTCTGTGCCCGGCTGGCGCGCGACTGGCCGGCCACCGGCACGGCGCTGACCACGCACGACACCAAGCGGAGCGCCGATGTGCGGGCCCGGATCGCGGTGCTGACCCAGTGCCCGGAGCAGTGGTCCTGGCTGCTGGTGGAGCTGGGGCGGGTGACTCCCGCGACCGCTCCCGATGCGCAGTTCGCCTGGCAGGCCTGGCAGACGGCCTTCGGCTGCGTGAAGCTGCCGGTCCGGGAGATGGCGGGCCGGCTGGAGCCCGCACTGCTGAAGGCGGTCCGCGAGTCGGGTCTTTCCACCAGCTGGACCGAGCCCGATCCGGCGTACGAGCGGGCGATGACGGACTTCGTCGCGGCGGGACCGGCCGCCGGCAACGGTCCGGTGCGCGAGGCGCTGGAGCGCTTCGCGGGCACGCTCGACCCCTACGTACGGGCCAATGTGCTCGGCGCGGCGCTGGTGCAGCTGACGATGCCGGGTGTGCCTGATCTGTATCAGGGCACGGAACGGGAGTACCTGGCGCTGGTCGACCCGGACAACCGGCGGCCGTTTTGTCACCCGTCCGGGGACGGGGCCTTCAGCGAGAAGGGGGAGCTCACCGCGGCGGTGTTGCGGCTGCGGCGCGAACGGCCGGCGGTGTTCGACGAGTCGGGTACGTACGCCCCGCTGAGCGCCCATGGCCCGGCGGCCGCGCACTGTCTGGCCTTCTGCCGCTCGGGCGAGGTGGTCACCGCGGTGACCAGGCTGTCGTTGCGACTGGCGGAGTCGGGCGGCTGGCGCGGGACGGAGCTGACGCTGCCGGACGACGGACCGTGGACCGATCTGCTGGCGCCCGGCCGGAAGTTCACCGGGGCCACGGTCGCGCTCGCCGATCTCTTCGCGGAACGTCCGGTGGCGCTGCTCAGCCGGGTCGGACGAGAAGGGCCCGTGGACCGCGCGTGAGCACCCCCGTGCCGGCCGGGCGGAATCCGTCCGCCCAGCGGAGCCGTGGCATCGCGTCGAGCAGGGCCCGCAGGCCCTGCTGGGCCTCCAGCCGGCCGAGCTCGACGGCCGGGCAGCCCGCCGGTCCGGTGAGGGACCGGCCCTGGTCGTGGCGGAAGGGATCGAAGAGGTCGGGTGCACAGAACCGCTGCGGATCGCGGCCCGCCGAGCCGACCAGACAGGCGACGGGTGCCCCGGCAGGCAGCGTGCCCCCGCTGAGGGTGACATCGGTGACGGTGCGGCGCAGCACGACCTGGACGGGCGGGTCACGGCGCAGCGACTCCGTCCAGGCCCGGACGGCCAGGGCGGGTTCGATGCGCAGCGCGGCCAGGAGGTCGGGGACGTCGAGCAGGTTGGCGAGGAAGGAGGCGAGCGCGGTCTCGCGGAGGCCGGTGTGCCGGGTGCAGGGTGTGGTGGCGGTGCCTCCCGGTCCGGTGCGGGGCAGCCGGGTCGCGTACGGGCGGGCGGGCGCCTCGGCTCCGGAACCGGCGGGCAGCCAGCGACAGAACTCCTCTACGAGGTCGGCCTGTTGGCGGCCTGCGATGCGGTGCGCCAGCACGTAGGCGGTGCGCTCGATCCGCTCGGCCAGGTGACGTGGTACTGAACCGGTCGCGGCCCTGCGCTGCTTGCGGGGCGTGCACAGGGTGCTGCCGTGGCAGAGTCCGAGGGGTGCGGGGCCGCCGCGGGGCGCACTGTCGTGCGGGAACCCGGTGAACCGGGGGTCGCTGAGGGCCGTGGTCACATCCGCGTACCGGCTGACCAGCCAGGCGCCCAGGGGCGCGTCGTAGCTGAGCGGGTATTCCTCGCGCAGGATGCGGTAGAGCCGGTACGGGTCGTGTGCGGCGCCGGGTGCGAGCAGGCTGGGGCCGGTGCCGGGGCGGGATCCGCGCGCCGTCCGGCCGGCCCGGCGGCCGGGGTCCGGTGCGGGTATGCCCTCGGGCGCGTCGGCCTGCATCGGTACCCCCGGGGCGTAAGGGCGCCGGTGTGCGGCGCGGTTCCTCACCAGCGGATCACCGACGGGGGCGTTGCGCATTCGGTGTACGGCCGTCCGGGTGGCGACGGCGCACCCGGTCTGGCCGGGTCCCAGTCCGTGGGCGACCGGGGGGGCGGAACGGCCAGGAGACTCCGATCCGTGAACGCGGCGGCGGCCCCGGTCAGCTCGGCACGGAGGGTGCGGCCGTGCTGGACGGCCACGACCGTCCGACGCTCTCCGGGGCGGTCGGCGAAGCCTTCTTCACCCTCGCCGGCCGCGGTCTCCATCAGCAGTCCTGCTGCCGCGTCGCCGGGCCTGCCGTCCGGCTCAGAGCCTGTCGGGTGACCTCCGATCGGATAGCGGACGCGGTCTGGTGCGTGCGATTCCAAGGCGGAGGAGGGAGTCGACGCGAAGGGCCCCCCATGCCTTCAGCTATGGGGGAGTCGGTGACTGACGACAACGCGGGAAGCGTGCGTGCCAGGACGTGGCCGCCCGGTCGGAGGCCACCCGACAGGCTCTCAGGCAGGGGGCCCGAGGACGGGCGCGGAGAGCCGGAAGCTCATCCGTCCGAAGCTCACCTGGTCCCCGTCGCGGACCGGGACCGTACCCGTGACCCGCTGTCCGTTGACACAGGTGCCGTTGGTCGAGCCGAGGTCGCGCAGCAGCCAGCGGCCGCCCTGCGCGGTGAGTTCCGCATGGAGCCGGGAGACGGTCTCGTGGTTGAGCCGCAGCCCGTTGCCCGGATCGCGGCCGATCATCAGGGGGTACGGGCTGGGAGTGGGGAGCAGGAGTTTCGGGAGGCGTTCGGTCTGCCAGACCCGGCGCACCCGGCCGGGAAAGCCGGATACTCCGCTCACGACCCGGAGTATCCGCCGTGACCAGCGGTCTTCGCTCTCCAGGTCGGCGGTGAGCGCCTCCAGCTCCTCCGAGCGCCGGGCGGTGAGGGCCAGTTCCATACGTCGCATGAAGGTGTCGTGGGACAGCTTGCCCTGCGCCGCACCGTCTCTGAGCACGCCGAGAACACGGTCGCGCTGGGCGTCGGACAGCCGCGCGGGATACGTGTGGAACTCGAAGGGGGATGTCACGGAGCCAATTGTCGGGCCGACCGCCCCGGAGTGTCCAGAACAAGCTCGCATTCCGCCCTCCTGACCTGCACGGAACACCTGCTCCGGAATTTCTGAGCAGTGCCGGGAAGACGTTGCTACTCTCTCCCGCCGCAGGCCGCCCGTCGATCGCCGCATGCCTTCTGCGCGCCTCAAGGAGACTTTGTGACCCATGCACCACAGGTATTGACCATCCGTCAGCTCGCCGGTCCGCAGGAGCTCGCACTCTTCCGCCGACTTTCTTACGTGCTCGATCACGAGCTCGCCGAGGACCTGGAGAGCGGGCATCGTCGTCCCGAGTGGATGTGGGTGGCACTGCGCGGCGAACGCGTGGTCGCTCGGATCGCCTGGTGGAGCCGGGACGGTGACGTACCCCTTTTCCTCGACTTCTTCGACCTCGACGACACCCTGCCCGAGCCCGAACGCGGCGAGGCGGGCCTGCGACTGCTGGAGGCGGCGACGGCAGCGGTCGTGCCGGCCGGTGCCCCACGGCCCGAGTACGGACGCTTCGTACCGGCCGACTGGCACGAGGACCCCGCGGCCCGTGATGTCGTCGAGGCCCGGATACGGGTCATGGAGCGCTCCGGTGCGCGGATGCTGGTCGAACGGCTGCGCCTGGAATGGCGCGCCGGTACGCCGGTCCCCACCGACAGCGGCCGGCTGCGGTTCCGCCCGGTCGACGGGCGGGAGGATCTCCTCGCGCTGATGACACCGGTGATGGAGGGCACCCTCGATGCCCACGGCCGGGCCGACCTGGCATCCGGACTCGGCGCCCGCGAGGCCGCCGAGAAGCACTACGACGAGGAGCTGGCGACGTACCCGACACCGCGCGAGTGGTGGCGCATCGCCGAACTCCCGGGCGGTGAACCCGTCGGGTTCGTGATCCCGGCGCGCAACAACTACAACCCGGTCATCGCCTACATCGGTGTACTGCCCGCCCTGCGCGGTCACGGCTACATCGACGACATCCTCGCCGAGGGGACCAGGGTGCTGGCCGCACAGGACGGCGTGGAACGGATCCGGGCCTCGACCGACCTCGGCAACGTCCCGATGGCCAAGTCCTTCGAGCGCCTCGGATATGTGAACTTCGAGCGCTCCTTCGACATGGTCTGGGATTGATCCGGTGGACGGTCCGCCGGACTGCCGGTTACGGTGACCACCCGCCCGAGGACCCACGCAGGAGGCGAGAACAGTGCGTATCCGTACCACTTCATTCCCGCGCTCCCGTCCCGTTCGCCGGGCGGTTCCGGTTTCGGTCCGACCGGGAGCGCATCGCTTCTTCCGGAGGACTCTTCCACGACCGATCTGGTCATCCGCGCGCTCACCGAGAGCAACGCACATCTTTTCCACACCCTGCAAGGCCGTGATCTCGTCGGCCGCGCCGCCTTCGGGAACCGGTATGTCACATTGCGCAACGGCGGCGAGTACCGCCCGGAGTAGAGCTGGATCGCCCTGCGCGACGGTCTCGTCGTTGCCCGGGCCGCATGGTGGGCCGGGCCCGGCCCACGGGTACGACCTGCTCGCCGAGTGCACCCACTTCCTGGCCGCTGAGGGCGCCGAGTTCATCGCGGGCGCCACCGACCGGGGCAACGCGCCGATGGCGGTCGCGTTCGCCCGGGCCGGCCATCGCATCAGCCAGGAACGCATCCATCCGGTGTGAGTTCAGCGGTGAGTTCCGCCAGCCAGTCCAGGCGGAGCTGCTGCTCGGCGGGGATCGTCGCATCCTCGCCGCGCGGCCCCACATCGAGCAGCAGATTTCCGCCCGCGGACGCCGTCTCCCGTACCAGCGAGTCCAGCGCGTCCCGGCCGAGGAACGCCTCGGCCGGGGAGTTGCGGTTGTAGCCGAAGCTGTGGTCGATGCCACGGGTGATCTCGTACGGGCCGGGGCCGGTGTAGCGGGCGAATTCGGGCGTACGGAAGTCGTAGTACGGGGGTTTGCGCGGGACGAAGCCTTCACCCTGGGCGATGGTGCGTCGCTCCCAGCGGTCGTACAGGGCCTTGGCGCCCGGGAGTCGCAGTGCGCGCCACATCGGTGCGTACGGGAACAGCCGGTCGTTGACGACTCCGTGCGGGACGGTGAAGCGGTAGTACTCCACGAGCCGCTGGACGTCGGTGCGGGAGCCGGGCCAGGCGATGTCGTTCCAGAGGATGTCGGGGCGGTAACGGCGGATCAGTTCGCGTATCTGGGCGCCCGCGTACGCGGGGTAGCTGCCGCGCGGGACGGCCGAGACGGTGTCCGCGCCGGTGCCGATGGGCCGGTCGTCGAAGGTCCAGTCGAGGCCGCCGGAGTAATAGACGCCGAAGCGCAGGCCCTCGGCCCGTACGGCTTCGGCGAATTCACCGACCACATCGCGCGAGGTGTGCCAGCCGGCGCGGTGCGGGTTGCCGACCTCGGAGGGCCAGAGGCAGAAGCCGTCGTGGTGCTTGGTGACGAGGACGGCGTAGCGGGCGCCCGCGGCGCGGAAGCTGCGGGCCCAGGCGGCGGGGTCCCAGGTCTCCAGGGCGTCGTTGAAGTCGCCCCCGAAGGCGGTGTACGGGCGGGTGCCGTAGGTCGCGCGGTGGTGGGCGGAGACGGGGCTGTCGGGGAAGCGGAGCGCGTTCTCGTACCACTCGGCGTACGACGTCCAGCCCAGCGGCGAGCGGCGGCCCGCCAGGGGCAGCTCGTCCGCGGGGACGTACGGCGGGGCCCAGCCCGGTACGGAGGCGGGCGTCCAGTGCACAAAGATCCCCAGTCGGGCCCGGGACCACCATGAAGCAACCATGGCGCGAAGTATTGATCACACAGGGGGTCGTTCGTAAGATCCGGGCACCTCCGGGGCACCTTGCCGGACCCTGACGAGCTGATGGCGAGCGGCCGATGATTCTGGACGATCCCCGTACGGAACCGCAGCGCCGCGTCGGCGGTGGCTGGATCGGCGGTCTGATGCTGGCCAATCTGGGCCTGTACATGGCTTTTCTCACCCCGATCCAGGTGCTGCTCGCGGAGCAGATCGACGATCTGGCCTCGTCCGGCAAGGAGGTCGCGCTCGGCTGGGCGACCGGGGCCGGGGCGCTGGTCGCGGTGATCGCCAACCCGGTCGCGGGCGCACTGTCGGACCGTACGGGCGGACGGTTCGGCCGCAGGCATCCGTGGATTCTGGGCGGTGCGCTGGTGGGCGCGGTGGGTCTGGCGGTGACGGCGGCGCAGACCACGGTGGTCGGGGTGGCGCTCGGCTGGTGTCTGGCGCAACTGGGGCTGAACACGATGCTGGCGGGCACCAGCGCGGTGGTTCCCGACCAGGTGCCGGTACGGCAGCGGGCGGCGGTGTCGGGGTTCATCGGGATACCGCAGACGCTGGGGCTGGTCTTCGGGGTGCTGCTGGTGTCGGTGGCGGTGACGGGGACCGGTTCGGGCTACCTGGTGCTTGCGGGGCTCGTGGTGCTGTGTGCGCTGCCGTTCGTCCTGATGACCCGCGACCCGCTCGGGCCCGGGGTGCGGGGGCCGGTGGTCCGGCTGAGGGACTTCTGGGTGAGTCCGCGGCTGCATCCCGACTTCGGGTGGGCGTGGCTGACCCGTTTCCTGGTCCAGCTGGGGAATGCGATCGGCACGCTCTATCTGCTGTATTTCCTCAAGGACGCGGTGCATTACCCGGATCCGGACCTGGGCGTGCTGTATCTGACGCTGCTCTACACCGGTGGTGTGGCCGTGACGGCGGTGGCGGGCGGGATCGTCTCGGACCGTCTGGGAAAGCGGAAGATGATGGTCAGCGCCTGTTCGATGGTGATGGCGGCGGGGTCGCTGCTGCTGACGTTCTGGCACACCTGGCCGGCTGCGATGGCGGCCGCGGTGGTGCTCGGGCTCGGCTACGGCATCTATGTGGCGGTCGACCAGGCGCTGATCACCCAGGTCCTTCCGACGGCCGTCGACCGGGCGAAGGACCTGGGGGTCATCAATATCGCCAACTCCGCGCCGCAGGTCCTCGGCCCGGCACTGGCCGCGCCGATCGTGGCGTACGCGGGTGGCTATGCCGGGCTGTATCTGGCGTCGACCGTGGTAACGGTGGTGGGCGGGGTGCTGGTGTGGCGGATCAGGTCAGTGAGTTGAGCCGCCGGTGCCGGTCTTCTGCGCACGGATCAGATCGCGGTACCAGGCGTACGAGTCCTTGGGCGTCCGGCGCAGCGTCTCGTAGTCGATGTGGACCAGGCCGAACCGCTTGCTGGCGCCCTCGGTCCATTCGACGTTGTCGGTGAGCGACCAGGTGAAGTAGCCGCGGACGTCGACGCCCGCGTCGATGGCCGTCCGCAGGGCCTTCAGGTGTCCTTCGAGGTAGGCGATCCGGCGGGTGTCCCGGGCCGGCTCGTCGACGGCGCAGCCGTTCTCGGTGATGTAGAGCGGCGGAAGCCGGTCGCCGAAGCGGCTGTGGAGCTGGACGAGGGTCTCGCGCAGGCCGTCGGGGACGACGGGCCAGCCGAAGTCGGTCTTCTCGTAGCCCTCTATCTCGCGGATACCGAAGGGGAGTTCGGCAGGCATCTCGAAGCCGGAGAAGGATTCCAGGGCTTCCGTGTTCGGGGCACCGACAAGGGTGGGGTTGTAGTAGTTGACCCCGTACCAGTCGATCGGGGTGGAGATGGTCGACAGATCGTCCTCGACCGGGCCCGGCATCAGCGCGGCGAAGTTCTCGTCGGGGTAGCGGCCGGTGAGGATCGGGTCGGCGAACATCCAGTTGGTGATCGTGTCGTACAGCTGCGCGCCCAGGCGGTCCTCGTCACAGTCCCCGGCGGTCCAGACGGGGGTGTGCGAGACGGCGATGCCGATGTTGTCGGCGCCCGCGCCGCGCAGGGCGCGGACGGCCAGGCCGTGGGCGAGGAGCTGGTGGTGGGCGGCGGGCAGGGCGTCGAAGAGGAGGGTGCGGCCCGGTGCGTGCTCGCCGAGGGCGTAGCCGAGCATCGTCACTTCGGCCGGTTCGTTGATGGTGATCCACATCGGTACGCGGTCGGCGAGGCGCTCGGCGACGATGCCCGCGTACTCGGCGAAGCGGTAGGCCGTGTCCCGGTTGAGCCAGCCGCCCGCCTCGTCCAGCGGGAGCGGGGTGTCCCAGTGGTAGAGGGTGGGGGCCGGGGTGATGCCGTGGGCGCAGAGTTCGTCCACGAGGCGGTCGTAGAAGTCGAGCCCCTGCGGGTTGATGGGTCCGCTGCCACCGGGCACCACGCGCGGCCAGCTGACGGAGAACCGGAAGGCGTCGGCGCCGAGGCCGGCCAGGAGGGCGACGTCCTCGCGGTAGTGCTGGTGGAAGCCGGTCCCGCGGGTGGTGTCGGTGCCGTCCTTGATCCGTCCGGGCTGTGCGGCGAAGGCGTCCCAGCCGGAGGGGCCCTTGCCGTCGGTGTCGGACGCCCCTTCGGTCTGGAACGCGGAGGCGGAGGCTCCCCAGAGGAAACCGGGCGGGAACGACGGCACATTCATCTCGGCCTCCACAGCCGTAAGAGGGAGTGCGTATTGAGTAGCGCGTATTGAGCAGAACCTGGCGGGGCAGTGATCAGAACCAGACCTTAATCGCCAGTAACGGGCTCGATCCAGTGTCGCGAGTCAGTCGTCGCGGCTGATGCCGACCATGGGGCACGGGGGCGAGGAGACGAGGAGCGTTGCATGCTGTTCGAGGTATGGGCACCGGATGCGGACTCGGTCGAACTGCGGCTGGCGGGTGCGCTGCGGGCCATGGGGCGTGATCCCGTACGGGCCGGCTGGTGGACCGCCGAGGCGGAGGCGTCGGACGGGGACCGCTACGGCTTCGTGCTGAACGGGGGCGCGGACGACGGGGCCGATGGGCCCGTGCTGCCCGATCCGCGCTCGCGCCGTCAGCCGGACGGGCCGGACGGCGAGAGCGCCGTCGTCGACCACTCGGCGTACACCTGGCGCGATGACTGGTCGGGCCGGGGGCTCCCGGGCGCCGTCCTGTACGAGCTGCACATCGGTACGTACACCGACGAGGGCACCTTCGACGCCGCGGCGGCCCGGCTCGGGCATCTCGCCGAACTGGGCATCACCCATGTGTCCCTGATGCCGGTCTGCCCCTTCCCCGGTACCCACGGGTGGGGGTATGAGGGGGTGTCGCTCTGGGCCGTGCACGAGCCGTACGGCGGCCCGGACGGGCTCAAGCGTTTTGTCGACACGGCTCATGGTCTCGGACTCGCGGTCGTCCTGGACGTCGTCCACAACCACCTCGGCCCGTCCGGCAATTACCTCCCGGCCTTCGGCCCGTACTTCACCGAGACCCACCACACACCGTGGGGCGCGGCGGTCAACCTCGACGCGCCCGGTTCGGACGAGGTGCGGGCGTATCTGCTGGGCAGCGCGCTCGCCTGGCTGCGCGACTACCGGCTCGACGGACTGCGGCTGGACGCGGTCCATGCCCTGGCCGACACGCGGGCGCTGACCTTCCTGGAGGAGCTGTCCACGGCGACCGACGCGCTCGCCGCCGAACTCGGCCGTCCGCTCTCGCTGATCGCCGAGTCCGACCTCTGCGACCCGCGGACGACGACACCTCGCGAATCGGGCGGGATCGGCCTGCACGCCCAGTGGAACGACGACTTCCACCACGCCCTGCACACCGCGCTCACCGGTGAGTCCCAGGGCTACTACGCGGACTTCGCCGCCGCCCCACTGGCCGCCGTGGCCAAGACCGTGACCAGCGCGTTCTTCCACAACGGCACGTACTCCAGCTTCCGCGGCCGCACCCACGGCCGCCCCGTCGACATCGCCCGCACCCCGGCCCACCGCTTCGTCGGCTACGCCCAGACCCATGACCAGATCGGCAACCGGGCACTGGGCGACCGGCTCTCCGCCACGCTCTCGCCCGGTCTGCTGGCCTGCGCCGCGGCCCTCGTCCTGACAGGGCCCTTCACCCCGATGCTGTTCATGGGCGAGGAGTGGGGCGCCCGTACCCCCTGGCAGTTCTTCACCGACCACACCGATCCGGCGCTCGCCGAGGCGGTCCGGGCCGGCAGGCGGCGGGAGTTCGCGGCGCACGGCTGGGCGGCGGACGACATTCCGGACCCGCAGGACCCGGCCACCCGGAACCGCTCCTGCCTGGACTGGAGCGAACCGGCTCAGGAGCCGCACGCCCGTCTGCACGCCTGGTACCGCGAGCTGATCGCACTGCGCCACACCCTGCCCGACCTCTCCGACCCGGACCTGGCGTCGGTGCGGGCCGCCCACGACGAACAGGCGCGCTGGCTGGCATACCGGAGGGGAGATCTGCGGATCGCCGTCAACCTCGGCGAGAAGCCGGCCACGATCCCGCTGGGCGGCGGCCGGCGCCGCGGAGCCGGAGGCAGAGTCGTGGCCGCGTGGGAGCCGGTGGAGACCCCGGGCGGCGACGGGCTGCTGCACCTGCCGCCGGAGTCCTGCGTGGTGCTGGCCGACGACTGATCTCCGGGGCGCGCGGTAAGGCCCTCGCCTTCGGGTGCGCTCCAACTCGTACGGTCATGGCCATGAAACAGCGTTTTCTCGGCAGGACAGGACTGCGCGTCAGCGAACTGTGCCTGGGCACCATGACGTTCGCCAGGACGGGCGACGAAGTGGCCGCCCACCGCATCCTCGACACCTTCACCGAGGCGGGCGGCACCTTCATCGACACGGCGGACATGTACGACCGCGGTGGCTCGGAGGATGTGCTCGGCCACTGGCTCAAGGGGCGAAACCGCGACGGCCTCGTCATCGCGACCAAGGTGTGGGGGCGGATGAGCGACTCCCCTGGAGCGGCTGAGCGACCGGGACCGTCAGGGCCGGGCGCTACTCGACGATCGCCAGTTCGCGCGCGGTGCTGTTGAGGCGTCGGCCACCGTCCTCGGTCACGGTCACGATGTCCTCGATCCGGACACCGAACCGGCCCGGCAGATAGATGCCCGGCTCCACCGAGAAGCACATGCCGGGCACCAGCGGCTGCTCCTCGCCCTCGATCATGTACGGCGGTTCGTGGGTGGTGACGCCGATCCCGTGGCCGGTGCGGTGGATGAAGCGCTTGCCGTAGCCGAACTCGGTGATGACGGCGCGGGCCGCCCGGTCGATCTCCTGGCAGGCGACGCCGGGCCGGACCGCGTTGCAGCCCGCCTCCTGGGCCTCCCGCACGATGTCGTGGACCCGCTGCTCCTCGGCGGTGGGTTCGCCGACATGGACCGTACGGGAGGTGTCGGAGCCGTAGCCGTGCTTGAGACCGCCGAAGTCGAGCACGACCATGTCGCCCTGCTCGATGGTGCGGTCGCCCGCCTCGTGGTGCGGGTTGGCGCCGTTCGGGCCGGACCCGACGACGGTGAAGTCGACCTGGGAGTGCCCGAACCGCTTGAGCAGACCGGCCAGATCGGCGGCGATGTCGGTCTCCTTGCGGCCGGCGAAGCGCACCTTGAGGATCTCGCCGTACGTGGCGTCGGCCGCGACCCCGGCAGCCGCGAGCCGCTCCAGCTCAGCGGCGTCCTTCACCGCGCGCAGCATCGGCAGGGCCTCGGTGAGGGAGACGTACGAGGTGTCCGGAAGCGTCCGCTGCAGCCCGAGCAGATGCATCGCCCAGGCGTTGTCGCTGACCGCGAACCGGCCCCGGCCGTCGAGCAGCGGGGCGGTGACGGCGTACGGGTCCTTGCCGTCGGTCCAGTCCCGGAGGGTGAGGGCGGGCGCCCCGACGGCCTTCTCGGCGTCCGGGGCCTCCAGGACCGGGACGACCAGGACCGGGTCCTGGCCCGGTGTGAGGACGAGGACGGTGAGGCGTTCGGTGTTCACGGGCTGGTAGCCGGTGAGGTGGACGAGATCGGGTCCGGGGGCGACCAGCACTCCCGCGAGCCCGGCCTCGGCGGCGCTCTCGGCGGCACGCGTCATCCGGGCCCGGTAGTCGTCGGCGGTGAACGGTACGGGCTGGTTCGGGCTGGACATGCGGACCTCCTGGCGACGCGACACGGCATACAGCATCCTGCCCGTACGTGCCCGTCCACGCGAGCGGGGGTCACGAGCTGCTGTCGGTTTACTGAGCCGAAGTGCGTTGTGGTGAGCAGGAGTGAGTCCTGTCGGCGGCTTCCACCGCCGACGGTGGTCAGGAACGGTCGGGTTTCCGGGTGCAGCCGTACGACGAGGCCGGCGCGGGCGCGGCCCCGTTCGACCAGGCGTGCGTTGGGTTCGTCGGCCCCGGCCACCCATTGCTCCGCGTACGGCCGGGGCTTGCCGAACCGCACATGCCGGTCGACGAGCCGGCGCACCCGCAGCGGTACGGACTGTGCGGTTCCCGCAGCGGCAGGTAGTGTTACGTATAACCAACTGGCTCACCGCTCCATTGCCCGCCCCGTCCGAGGAATCCCATGCCGCACATCGCCCTGGCCACCCTGGTCGTCCGCGACTACGCCGAAGCCGTCTCCTTCTACACGGACGCCCTCGGCTTCGAGCTGGTGGAGGACACCGACCGGGGCGACGGCTCGCGCTGGGTGGTCGTGCGTCCGCGCGGCACGGAGGGGACCGGGCTGCTCCTGGCCCGCGCCAAGGACGAGGCGCAGCGGGCGAGCATCGGCACACAGACGGGCGGCCGGGTCGGCTTCTTCCTGCACACCGAGGACTTCGCGGGCGACCACGCCCGGATGCTGGCCGCCGGGGTGCGGTTCCTGGAGGAGCCGCGGCACGAGACATACGGATCGGTGGCGGTCTTCGAGGACCTGTACGGCAATCGCTGGGATCTGCTCCAGCCCACGCTGCCCTGACCTGCGGCGCCTGTGTCCGCGGGAGTTGTCGGTCTGTGGCAGGGCCACGACCACCGGAACCGGCAGTGAAGGCGGGCATCGGCGAACCGGCCCAGGAGGCGAAGTGGGCCGTGGCCGGTATGAAGAACCAGCCCGGCTGAAGGAACCGCCCTGCCGGTCGCGCGCCGCACGACCGGCAGGACTGAACGAACGGCCCGGGCGAGACCGTACGCAACCGGCCCGGCCGGACACCACCCCCGTCAACCGGGCACGGCGCGCGTCAGCGCGTGCCCTTGCCCTCCAGATACGCGAGCACCGCAAGCACCCGCCGGTGCACCGTGCCGTCGTCCGGTTCCAGGCCGAGCTTGGCGAAGATCGAGCCGATGTGCTTGCTCACGGCCCGTTCCGTCACCACCAGTTCGGTGGCGATGGTGCCGTTCGCCTTGCCCTGTGCCATCAGTTCCAGGACTTCGCGCTCGCGCGGAGTGAGGCTCCGCAGGGGCTGGGCCGACGACCTGCGGGTCAGCAGCTGGGTCACGACCTCGGGGTCGAGCGCAGTACCGCCGCCCGCCACCCGGTCGAGCGCCTGGAGGAACTGGTCGACGCGGCCCACCCGGTCCTTCAGCAGGTACCCGATGCCCTGGGCGCCCTGGGCGAGCAGCTCGGCGGCGTACGTCTCCTCGACGTACTGCGAGAGGACCAGGATCGGCAGTTCGGGCATCTCCGCGCGGACGGCGAGTGCGGCGCGCAGCCCCTCGTCGCGGAAGGTGGGCGGGAGCCGTACGTCGAGCACGGCGGCGTCCGGGCGGTGTTCCAGCAGGGCGGGCAGCACCTCGGGCCCGGTCGCCGCGTCGGCAACCACCTCGTGGCCCGAGCTGGTGAGCAGCAGGATCAGCCCCTCCCTCAGCAGCGCGTTGTCCTCGGCGATCACGATCCGCACGGCAGCTCCACTTCGATGTGCGTCGGCCCCCCGGTGGGGCTGTTGATGCGGGTGGTGCCGTCGAGGGCGGCGATCCGTCGCCTGATTCCGACCAGCCCGCTGCCGGCGCGTTCGTCCGCGCCGCCGTGGCCATCGTCGCCGATGGCCACCCGCAGGGTGCCGGGGGTCCGGTCGATCCGTACGGTCGCGGCTGTCGCACCGCTGTGTTTGCTGATGTTGGTGAGGGCCTCGGCGATGACGAAGTAGGCGGCGGCCTCGATCGCGGCCGGCAGCCGTCGCCCGTCCTCGACACCGTCGATCTCCGCGGTGACGGGCACGCCGACGTCGGCGGCCAGCGCCCGTACCGCGCCGGCCAGACCACGGTCCGTCAGTACCGGCGGATGGATGCCGCGCACCACATGCCGCAGTTCCGCGAGGGCCGTCTCCGCGCCGTCCTGTGCCTCGTCGAGGCGGATGCGCGCGGCGGCCGGGTCGCGGTCGAGGAGCTGTTTGGCGAGGCCGATGCGCATCGACAGGGCGACGATCCTGGCCTGGGCGCCGTCGTGCAGATCCCGTTCGATGCGTCGCAGTTCGGCGCCGTGCGCCTCGACCGCCCCGGCCCGGCTCTCGGTCAGCTGGGCGATCCGGTCGGCGAGCGCGGTGGACGGCGAGGAGGTGAGCAGGGACCGGGTCCAGCTCGCCGACAGATCCGCGAGTACGCAATGCCAGCGCAGCATCCATCCCTGGCGCGCCGGCGGCGCCGTCCCGTACTCGTCGGCGGCCCGCCGGTCCAGCAGGTGCACGACGGACAGCGCGGCCCCGTCGACGAGGAGCCCGACCGGCCACAGCACCATCGCGAGGTAGCCGAGGACGTTCCCCATGAGCGCCTGGATCGGCAGCCAGAGCGCGTCGCGCCAGACCGTCGGGTCGGTGAGTACGCGTCGGACCCGCTCGGAGAGTTCAGCGCCGTCCAGCGGTGGATACGGCGTCGGCGTGAACGGCACGCCGAGCCGTGCGGCTGCCCGGCGGCGCTCGAACTCCGCGAACCGGCGCAGCATTTTGGCGGCCTCGGGCAGGGCGGGCAGCCCGATGATCACGGCGGCGAACATCAGGGCCGCCACCACCAGGAACGTGCCCACATATGCGAGCAGCGCGACCGGAACGCCGATGAACAGATAGCGCGACGCATCCCACGAACGCCGGATGGCGACCGTCAGCGGGGCGGGAGTGGTGCTCATGACACAGCACGTTACGGGGGTTCACCCGTCACCGGAGTGGGGGCCTCTCCCTGACCGTGGTGGAGCTGGCTGAACCCCCTGTCCGGGAGCCCGCACTCTCGCCCGGACACCCCCTTCTTCATAGCGTTTATGCAGGTCGGAAAGAACGAGGCGAGAAGGAACGGTGGAGTCGACGGTGGACACGATCACAGCGGCGCGGGCGACCGCGCTGAGTCTGGAGTCGGTGAGCCGGCGCTACGGACGGCGTGGCGGCGGCAGCCGGGAGGCGATCGCGCTCGACGCGGTGAGCTGTGCGGTCCCGGCCGGGAGCTTCACCGCGGTGGTGGGTCCCTCGGGATCGGGGAAGAGCACGTTCCTGCAGTGTGCGGCGGGCCTGGACCGTCCGACGGCGGGGACGGTACGGGTCGGGGGCACCGATCTCGGCTCGCTGTCCGAGGCCGCACTGACCCGGTTGCGCCGTGACCGGATCGGCTTCGTCTTCCAGTCGCACGCCCTGAATCTGGTGCCTTCGCTGAACATCGAGGAGAACGTCGTGCTGCCGCTGGTGCTGGCGGGCGCCGATCCGGCGGACGAACGGGTGTTGGCTCGCGGCCGGGATCTGCTGGCCCGGGTCGGCCTGGCGGGCCGCGGCGGGCAGGGCCCCGCGACGCTCTCCGGCGGCCAGCAGCAGCGGGTCGCGGTGGCGCGGGCGCTGGTGACCGAACCCGATGTGATCTTCGCGGACGAGCCGACGGCGTCCCTGGACCCGGAGTCGGCGACGCTGGTGCTCGGTCTGTTGCGGGACGCGGTACGGATCGACGGCCGTACGGTCGTCATGGTCACCCATGATCCGGTGGCGGCGAGCTGGGCCGACACCGTGCTGACGATGGACGGCGGCCGGCTGCGATGAGCACGAACGCGGACATGAGCACGCGTGCGGACGCTGGTACGGGCACGGGCGCTGGTACGGGCACGGACACCCGAAGGCCTCACGCAGATGTGCGGTCCGGGGTGCGGCGGGCGTCGGCGTTCCTCGCCCGGCGTTCGCTGAAGGCCCATCGCAGGGCCTGGGCCGCGGTGTTCGCGGCGACGACCGCCGCGGCCACGCTGATCGGCGCGTTCGCCTTCGTCCTCGGTTCGCTGCTGCTGGCGCAGCCTCCGGTGGACCGGTATGCCGGGGCCGACGCGGTGGTGGCGGCCGACCAGCAGGTGACGTATACGGCGAAGCCGTGGGGCAGCAAGCCGCAGACGGCGAAGACGTATCTGCCGGAACGGGTCCGTCTCGACCGCTCCGCGGTGGCGAAGGCGGCTGCCGCCGACGGGGTCGCGAAGGCCGTCGTGGACGATTCGGTGCCGGTGGCCGTGGGCGGCGGGGCCGGGGGCGGTGCGGCGTCGGGCGTCGGCCGTTCCTGGGAATCCGCCGCGCTCACCCCGTACCGGCTGACGGACGGCCACGCGCCGCGCACGCCCACCGAAGTAGTCGTCGACAGCGCGCTGGCGGCCGCCGGGAGCAAGCCCGGCAGCCATGTGACATTGCAGGTCGACGGGGCCCCCCGCCCGTACACCGTCAGCGGTGTCGCCGACACCCGCCATCGGGGCGCCGCCCCCGCCGTCTTCTTCACCGAGCAGCGGCTGACCGCCCTGGCCGGACACCCCGGCACGGTCGACGCCATCGGCATCATCGCCGAGAAGGGCGTCTCGGCCGACGCGCTGCGGGCGTCACTGGACGCCGCGCTGCCCGACCGCGCGCACGGCGACCGCGAGATCCGGGTCCTCACCGGATCGGAGCGCGGGCAGGCCGAGTACGTCGACGCGCTCGGCGCACGGGGCGATCTCCTTCCGCTGCTCGCCTCCATCGCGGGAACGGTCCTCATGGTGGCGCTCCTGGTGATCGCCACCACCCTCTCCCAGGCGGTCCACCAGCGCTCCGGCGAACTGGCGCTGCTGCGCGCGGTCGGGGCGACGCCCCGGCAGCTCAGGTCGGCCGTCGGCCGTGAGGTGAGCCGGGTGGCCGGCGCCGCCGCGGTGCTGGGCGGGATCGCAGCCGTACCGCTGGGGCTGCTGATGCGGTCGCTGCTGACCACGGACCCGTTGCCGCTGCCCGTCCCGGTGTGGCTGCCGTTCGCCGCGGGCGCCACGGCCGCGGTGCTCGTCCCACTGGCGGCCCGTCCGGTGTCGATGCTCGCGGCCAGGTCCATCACCCGGCTGCGGCCCGCCGCCGCGCTGGGAGCGGCCCGAGCGCCCGAGCCGAGCGAGCCGGGCCGGCTGCGTACGGTCTGCGGTGCGGTGCTGGCGGTCGCGGGCGTCGGTTCGGCGGGCGCGGCGACGGCGCAGGGCGGGCAGGCCGCCGCGGTGGCCGCCTCGGGTGCGGCGACCTCGCTGATCATCGCGGTGGCGCTGCTGGGTCCGTGGATCGCCCGGGTGGCGATGCGGGTGCTCGGTACACCGGTACGGCGCGCCGGCGGGGTCTCCGGGTTCCTGGCCGCCAGGTCCGCCGCCGCGCACCATCGGCGGCTCGGCGCGGCGATCACCCCGATCGTGCTGGTCGTGGCGTTCGTCTGCGTACAGCTGGCGGCCAACTCGACGCTGGAGCGGGCCGCCGACCGGCAGGCCGCCGCCGCGCTCCGGGCGGACCTGGTGGCGACGGGCCCGGCCGCCGGGCTGCCGGCCGACGCCGCGCAGGCGGTGCGCAAGGCTCCCGGGGTCGCTGCGGCGACCGGTGTGCTGCGCTCCGGCGTCGTCCTCGCGCATCGTGAGATGGGTGATCCGAAACTCGACCGGTTCCCGGTGCTGGGGGTGACGGCGGACCAGCTGTCCGGCACGCTCGATCCGCACGTCACGGCCGGTGATCTGGCGGACCTCACCGGCAGGGGCACCGTCGCGGTCGGCAAGGACCGGGCCGCCGACCTCCACATCGGCACCGGCGACACGGTGAAGCTCCGCCTCGGTGACGGTACCCAGGTGCGGCTCCGAGTGGTGGCGCTCTACGAACGGGCCCTGGGACTGGGCGAGTTCATGCTGCCGCGCGAGGCCCTGGCCGGGCATGTCCCGGCGCCGCACGACCGGCAGATCCTGATCCGGTCGGAGCATGGAGGGGCGGCTTCGGCCTCTGCGGTACGGCGCGCCCTTGCCCCGTACGCCGGCGTGCGGGTCCGTACCGCGACGGCGGACGACGTACGGATCGCCCCGTCGACGTCGGACGAGGACAACGCCCTGATCATCATCGGTGTCGGGGTGATCGGAGGCTTCGCGCTGCTCGCGGTGATCAGCACGCTGTCCCTGATCACGGTGGGCCGTCGCCCGGAGTTCCGCCTGCTGCGGATGGTCGGCGCGGGCCGTCGCCAGGTGAGGCGGATGCTGGTCCTGGAAACGGGACTGGTGGCGGTGACGGGCCTGGTGATCGGCACGCTGGTGGCGGCCGTCCCGCTGGTGGCGTTCGCGGTGTCGACGGCCGGTTCGGCACCGTATCTGCCGCCGGTGCAGTACGGGGTGCTGGTGCTGGCCGTGACGGTGGCGGCGGGTGCGGGGACGATGTGGCCGGGGCCGTCCGGCGGCCGGTTCATCCTGGGGCGCCGAGTCTGAGACCGGACTGCACCACCAGGATCCTTGCAGCCCACTGGGACGGACGAGTGCCCGGTCCTGAACGGTTCGCGTTCAGGACCGGGCCTTGGCGGGCGAGAACGGCCGGTGTGCTGCAGGGCGGACTCGCCACCTCGAAGGTGGTCAGATCACGCCGCCGGTCCAGTGCTTGACCGGTGCCTTGATGCTGGTGCTGGTGAAGGTGAACAGGGAATCGACCCGGCGGCCGTCGGCAGTGGTTCCGGCGCGGTAGAGGACGCCGACTTCGTGCTTGCCGTTTGTCGTAGTCGCCGGACGTCAGCCCGCTGACGTTCCAGTCTGTTGGGTCGTCGAGGCGACACGCAAAAAAGTGCCTTCCGTGACATAGTTTCCACTTGAAACTAGGCAGCCCCGAAGGCTACACGGATACCCATAACGAAACAATCGAGATCCGGAATCCGGAATTCCAGATACTCCGGCATCGGTTCTCGAAATCCGTTTTCTCTTTACGAAAGTCGAAGCGGTGTGTGAGTATCCCTTCTGATCCATGCCTGGGGCGCCTTGGGGGACAGCATCGAATGCCGTTGGAGCAATGGGACTGGAGTCCGACAAAGCCCGTCGGCGTGCATCAGAGGTCGTCGACTCCGTCTGCATCCGCACCGGCAGCCGCGTGAGGGCCTCGGTCCGGACGGTCAGGGCGGAGGGAACCGCCGCCCGGCCCGCTGGCGAGATCTGCGTCAAGGTCCGGCGGCAGGACGCCGCCGGCCCTTGCGAACTGTTGAATTGAAAGGATCGACCGTGCTGGCAGGGCTCCCGCTCGCCTACTTGTTACTCATGGCGGCTTTCTCCACCGCCGCTCTCTGCCTGGCCGTACAGAGGTTGACCGGTGCCCGCAAGGCTACGGTGGCTGTCTTTCTCGCTTCCGTTGCATGCTGCCTCGGCCTGATCGCTGTGGGTGCCACCCAGTACCAGCACTGGAACGCCCGGCAGATGCTGGTCATGTATTCCTTCACCTTGGCCGGGTTGCTGATCGGCTTCGTTCCGTCCAGGAAGATTCTGCTTGAGTACAGAGATGAATGGCGTCGCGGCGTGAAGAGGGAGCGATACGAGTACCCCACGCGGTACGCGGGATTCGTGTGCGCCTCAGTCATCCTCATGGACTTCTTGGCGTTCATTCTCGCGACATGACCGCGCCGGGCTCGCAGGGGCCTCGCCACGGACGGTGCGCGTCGGCGGAGCCGGGACCGGGGGTGCCCTGGGCAGATCCCGAAGCCCCGGCCTCCGGCACGCGTCAGGGCAGGGCCGGCAGCGGCAGCGCCGCCTCCCGTACCGCCGCCGTGGCCAGCGCGTCGAGCACCGGCGCGATCAGCGGATGTCCCTCCGCGCCGTGCCGCACCGCGGCGAAGACCCGGCGGGTCGGGGCGCTGCCCTCCACCGGCCGCACCACCACCCCCGTCAGCTCCATCCCCCGCAACGCCGACCGCGGCACCAGCGCCACCCCGGCACCCGCGCCGGCCAGCGCGACCACCGCACGGAAGTCGTCCGAGGAGTGCTCCAGCCTCGGCTGGAACCCGGCGAACTCGCAGGCCAGGACCACCACGTCATGGCACGGATTGCCGGGGTACGGGCCGATCCACGGGTCCTTCTCCAGGTCGGCGATCGCCACCTGTTCCTGGTCGGACAGCCGGTGGTCCACCGGGAGAACCGCGTCGAACGGCTCCGAGTACAGCGGTACCCGGGTCAGCCGACGGTCGTCCTCTCCCGGCGCGCCCCGGTATTCGACGGCGACCGCGACATCCACCTGCCGGTCCAGCACCATCGGCACGCTCGCATCGCCCTCGGCGTCCTGGACTCGGACCCGGATACCGGGCGCGGTGAGCGTCAGTTCGGCTATCGCTGGGGCCAGGACCAGGCCGATGCCGGTCGCGAACGCGGCGACCGTGACCGTACCGGCGTCCCCCGCGCCGTACGCGGCGAGCTCCGCCTCGGCCCGTTCCAGCTGGGCCAGCACCGCATTGGTGTGGGTCAGCAGGATCTCCCCGGCGGGGGTGAGCCGGGCGCCGCGCGCGTTGCGTTCGACCAGCCGGTGCCCGGTCTCCTGTTCCAGCGCGGCAAGCTGCTGGGAGACCGCGGAGGGCGTGAGATACAGCGCTGCGGCTGCGGCCGTCACCGTGCGGTGGTCCGCCACCGCACGGAGAATGCGCAGCCGCCGTGCATCGATCATGTGACCCATTGTCCCAGGTCACGCAGGGAACCCGGCCGCCCGGGTGAGGCTCCCGGACAAGCACGAAGGCAAAGACGAGGAGAGGACACGGGCAGGACACCGTGCGGCGCCCCGCCCGGGCCGCTACTCCCCCAGCGCGGCCCGCGCGTCGACGAACGCGTCCACGGCGCGGTTCACATCCGCCGTGGAGTGCGCGGCGGAGAGCTGGACACGGATACGGGCCGCGCCCTGCGGGACCACCGGGTAGGAGAACCCGATCACGTACACACCGCGCTCCAGGAGCAGCTCCGCCATCCGGCCTGCCTTCGCCGCGTCCCCGATCATGACGGGTGCGATGGCGTGGTCGCCGGGCAGGACGTCGAAGCCTTCCTCGGTCATCCGGGTACGGAAGAGCGCGGTGTTGGCATTGAGCTGCTCGCGCAGGTCGCCTGCGGCCTCCAGCAGGTCCAGGACCTTGAGCGAGGCCGCCGCGATGACCGGGGCGAGCGAGTTGGAGAAGAGGTACGGGCGGGAGCGCTGGCGCAGCAGCGCGACGATCTCGGCGCGGGCCGCGACATAACCGCCGGACGCACCGCCGAGCGCCTTGCCGAGGGTGCCGGTGATGATGTCGACGCGGTCCATCACGTCGTGCAGCTCGGGCGTTCCGCGGCCGCCGGGGCCTACGAAGCCGACAGCGTGCGAGTCGTCGACCATGACCATGGCGTCGTAGCGCTCGGCCAGGTCGCAGATCTCGCGCAGCGGGGCGACGTACCCGTCCATGGAGAAGACGCCGTCGGTGACGACGAGCCTGCGCCGGGCCCCGGACGCCTCCTTCAGCTGCGTCTCCAGGTCGGCCATGTCGCGGTTGGCGTAGCGGAAGCGCTTGGCCTTGGAGAGGCGGATGCCGTCGATGATGGAGGCGTGGTTGAGGGCGTCGGAGATGACCGCGTCCTCCGGGCCGAGGACGGTCTCGAAGACACCGCCGTTGGCGTCGAAGCAGGAGGAGTAGAGGATCGTGTCCTCCTGGCCGAGGAACGTGGAGAGCCGCTGCTCCAGCTCCTTGTGGACCTCCTGGGTGCCGCAGATGAAGCGGACCGAGGCCATGCCGTAGCCCCAGCGGTCCAGCGCATCGTGGGCGGCGGCGATCACGTCGGGGTGGTCGGCGAGGCCCAGATAGTTGTTGGCGCAGAAGTTGAGCACTTCACCGGGGCGGCCGCCCGCGGTGACGGCGACGGTCGCGGACTGCGGGGTGCCGATCACGCGCTCGGGCTTGTGCAGTCCGGCGGCCTCGATCTCGTCGAGGGTGGTGCGCATGTCGTCGCGTACGGAGTCGAACATGAGGGGTGTCTCCCAGCTGTCTACGGGGGCGTCGGGTCAGGAGGTCCAGTCGAGGATGACCTTGCCGCCGCGGCCGCTCGCCGCGTCGTCGAAGGCTGCTTCGAAGTCTCGGTAGCCGTACCGGCCGGTGATCACGGGGGCGAGGTCGAGGCCGCCCTCCAGCAGTACGGACATGGCGTACCAGGTCTCGTACATCTCGCGGCCGTAGATGCCCTTGATGGTGATCATCGAGGTGACGATGCGGGACCAGTCGACGGCGAATTCCTCGGACGGCAGTCCGAGCATGGCGATCCGGCCGCCGTGCGTCATGTTCTCGATCATGTGGCGCATCGCCTCGGGCCGCCCGGACATCTCCAGGCCGACGTCGAAGCCCTCGCGCAGTCCGAGGCGCTTCTGCCCTTCGAAGATGGTCTCCTCGCTGACGTTGAGGGCGAGGCTGACGCCGATCTTCCGGGCCAGTTCCAGCCGGGGCTCGCTGACGTCGGTGATGACGACGTGACGGGCGCCGGCGTGCCGGGCGACGGCGGCGGCCATGATGCCGATCGGTCCGGCGCCGGTGATCAGTACGTCCTCGCCGACCAGCGGGAACGAGAGCGCGGTGTGCACGGCGTTGCCGAACGGGTCGAAGATCGCGGCGACGTCGAGGTCGACGGGGACCCGGTGCACCCAGACATTGGACGCGGGCAGGGCGACGTACTCGGCGAACGCCCCGTCCCGGCCGACGCCGAGCCCGAGCGTGGAGCGGCACAGGTGGCGGCGGCCTGCCAGACAGTTGCGGCACTTCCCGCACACGAGGTGGCCCTCGCCGCTGACCAGGTCACCGACGTTGATGTCGACGACATCGGCGCCGGTCTCCGCGATTTCGCCGACGAACTCGTGGCCGAGGACGAGCGGGGTCTTCACGGCCTGCTGCGCCCAGCCGTCGTAGTTCCGGATGTGCAGATCGGTGCCGCAGATGCCGGTGCGGAGCACCTTGATCAGTACGTCCGAGGGGCCGATCTCCGGCTCGGGCACGTCCATCAGCCAGAGTCCCGGCTCGGCCTTCTGCTTCACGAGTGCCTTCACGGCTGCGGCTCCCTGCGCTGGTACGGCGTTGAGTGCCCCGGGCCGGGGGCAGCCTTGAGGAAGCCTGCGGCCCGGGGAAGAAAAGAGGGACGGCATGGCAGCACGCGTCGATCGGCTGCCGCGCACCATCCTCTGCCGTCACGGAGAAATCTGCCGCACCCCGCGCCACAGGTCCATCGAGGTTTTCTTAAGCGCGCCCGCAGTTCCGCTTCATGCCCTCCTGATCTCCGTACGACCCCGAAGGGCCGGCCGCCCCTGGAAAGGCGACCGGCCCCCGCACATGCGTCCGTGATCAGTCGCCGAGCTCCTGCGGCGGGTTGTCGCGGCCCGGCACCTCATTGGGTGCCAGGACGCGGCTGTCGCCCGGGTACGGCTTGGTCCATCCGGTGGATGCGTACCAGGTGATCCGGTTCAGCTGCGCCGGGTTCACCTGGTCCTCGACGGGGTGGGAGCCGCCGGTGCTCTTCGCCTGGATCGCGCTCCATGCCTCCCAGTGCGCGGCGACCTCCCGCAGATGCGCGGGCACCTGCGGGCGCTGCGCACCACTGTCGGCCGCCTTCGCGGCAGCGGCCGAGGCGGGCTTCTTGAGCCCGTAGTCCAGCGGGATCCGGTTGGGCAGGGCGGTGTACGGGGTGAAGTCGGGCTTCTCCGTGAACAGGTCGCGCATGGGCTCGGCGGCCCGGTCGATCTGGTTCATCGGCTGGGCCCCGAGCATCTGCTCGATGGTCTTCACCACGTTGATCTGGGTGTAGTACGTGGAGGTGACGGCGCCCCGCTTGGCGTAGGGGCTGATCACCCAGAGGGGTGCGCGGTGCCCGTCGACGTGGTCGACACCGGCCTGCGAGTCGTCCTGGAGGACGAAGATCGCCGTGTCCTTCCAGAATTTGCTGTGCGAGATCGTGTCGACGACCCGGCCGACGGCGAGGTCGTTGTCGGCGACCATCGCGGTCGGGTAGGGGTCGATGCCACTGGTGCCGTTGGTGTGGTCCTGCGGCAGCGCCATCATGGTGAAGTCGGCGAGCTTGCCCTTCTTCTCGTACTCCTTGAAGTACCGCTGCCAGATGTCGACCCGGTACTGGTCGGGGATGTCGGTGTCGAAGGTCGGGTAGTCCGGGTGGTTGATCTTGTTGACGGAGGGGACGTCGGAGGTCGAAGGGTAGGCGCCGATGGGGGTGTTGAGTTCCCCGGTCGCCTTGCCCTCCAGCACCTGGGAGTCGTGGTACCACTGCGCCCAGGTGGGCGCGCCGGTCGCCGGGAGGGCGATGTTGCCCGCGTACTCGCTGAAGTTGTCGACGGACTTGCCGGCCCGCTCGACGGTGTTCCAGAGGAACCCGCTGCGCTGGTAGGCGAGGGCGTCATTGCCGAGCGAGGGGTAGCTGCGGTACCAGGTGCCGAATTCGTGCTCGATGTAGTCGTTGTTGTCGGCCTGGGTCAGCCAGTTGTGGCCGTCGGCGGAGAGCGTACCGACGTCGTAGAAGTTGTCGTTGACGCCGAACTCGTCCGCCAGGGCGTGCTGATTGGGTGTGACGGTCCGGCCGAACTGGGCCAGGGACGGATCGCTGTCGCCCTTGCCGATATCGCCGAGCACCTGGTCGTAGGTGCGGTTCTCCTTGATGATCAGGAAGATGTGCTTGATCTTGGAGGGGCTGCCGAGCTTGGCCGGGATGACCTGCTCGCGGTCGTGCGCCGAGCCGTAAATCTGCTTCCGCTTCAGCAGCTTCGCCCAGTCGTTGTTGATGAAGACCCGGTGGGTGAGTGCCCCGAGCTGTCGTTTGGACGGCATCGGGAAGGTGGTGACGGAGGCGGTGTCGTTGTACGTGTTGTGACCGGTCGCCGTACCACCGTTGTTGGGTCCGGCGCTCGGGCCCTGGCTGTTCTGGCTCGGGGTGCCGCGGGTTCCGATGCCCTTGGCGTTGGTGACGACGACGTCCCCGGTGGCCCGGCTCACCTGGACGCCGCTCGGGTACCAGTCGGTGGGGATGAGTCCTTCGTAGCGGACGGGGGCGATACCACCGTTCCAGCGGTACTGGGCCAGTGCGTTGTCCCGGCCGAGGCTGACGAGCAGGGTGTGGTCGTCGGTGAAGGCGAAGGCGTTGGGGGCGCTGCCGACCGAGGAGCCGGGCAGTGGGTTGACGTTGAAGGTCTGGGTGACCTTCTTCGACTTCACGTCGATGACGCAGACGCTGTCGTTGTTGGAGTTGGCTACGAGCAGTGAACGCCCGTGGAGCAGCAGGGCACTGGGCTCCAGGCCGACGCGTACGGTCCTCGTCTCCTTCTCGGCCGCCAGGTCGACGACCGAGACGGTGCCGTTGGTGACCGCGCCGTTCCTGGTGTCGGCGACCACCGGAGTGCCGTTGGAGAGGTTGGTGTTGTCGCCGTCCTTCGCCGGACGTCCGCCTTCGTTGGATACATAGGCCTCGCCGCCGGTCAGGACCACCTGGCGGGGCGCGTTGCCGACCGGGATCTCCTTGACCAGGGTGTTCGTCGCGGTGTCGATGACGCCGAGGGTGTTGCTGCCGTTGAGTGCGACGTAGAGCTTCGCTCCGTCGTCGGACAGGGCCATGCCGCCGGGCAGGGCGTCGCCGTGCGCGCCCTTGAGTGTGATCGAGGCGGCGGGCGCGGGGACGACGGTGCCGTCGCCGTTGACCGTGAACCGCAGCAGGGTGTGGGACTGCGGGAACCAGAGGGTCTTGCCGTCGGACGAGTAGAGCGGCCCGTCGGTGCCTGCCTTGCCGTCGCCGATCTTCTTGTCCCCGCTCGCCCCGGTGCCGACGCGCTGGAGGACAGTGCCGGTGGTGACGTCCATGAGGGTCAGATAGCCGGTGCCGTGCAGATACGTGAGGGCGGCGAGAGTGCGTCCGTCGGGGCTGAGTGTGCTGGACAGCATCCGTGCGTCGTTCACAAGGTGGCGGGTGCCGAGCGGGGCGACGCGCTGGTTGTCGGGCAGCAGTATGCCCTGGGCGGTCGTCGTCCCGTCGACCTTGTTCTCGCCGAAACCGCCGAGTCCGCCGAGTCCGCCGTTGATACCGACGGCGGTGGCCGCGGCCGTGGTGCCGAGTGCGGCCACCAGAGCGATAGCCGCGATCGCCGTACCGCTCATGCTCCTGAGGGGCTTGCCGAGCATCCTGTCTCCTGTCGCGAACCGTGGCATCCGGTCCGGATGCCACGGCGACGCTAGGAGCCGGCCGTGAACGGTACATGCCGTGTCCATGTGTCGCGGCGACGTCCACTCGGTAAACAGTTTGTTCCCAACACCCCATGGTTGAGAGGTATTTGCCAGTCGGCCTAAGAGACGTCGAAGCAGCCGTCGAACTCGTACAGCGGGTTGGTACGGCTCACCCCATCGATGTCCTTCATCAGCTGTTGCCCGACCTGGGTGGCGGGCCCCTGCGCCGTGAAGCACCCGGTGGGCAGCACATGCACTTCGTACGTCAGCGGCCGGGTGACCCCGCCGGGTGACGGCCACCGCACCACACACGTCCAGTCGTCCGCCGCGCCCCGGTCCGGCGAGGACTTCGTGCCACGGTTGCAGTCGGCCCAGCGGTCCGGGCGTTCCGCCCGGTCGTTGCCGTGCCGGGCACGCTGCTGGAGCACGTACAGATTGCTGAACTCCGGTCCCAGCGCGCCTTCGAGACGTACTTTGGTGACATCGGTCCCGGCGCATCCGCCGACCGTGGCGATCGCCGCGGCCACTGCTCCGGCCGTCAGGGTGATCCGTCGCATCATCGAGCTCATCCCTTCGTGAAGTCGCGTCGGCGCATGACGACATGACCGGCCGTCAGGCATACGGCTGCCCAGCCGACGCTGACGTACGCCCCGGTCACCAGCGGCTGGAGGAAGGCCGGTTCGGTGGTGAGCCCGTGCCAGGCGTCGAACGATGTCGTCGGCAGGAGGCGCCGGACCGGTCCGAGCCCGTCCACCAGTGACACAAGCTGCAACAGCAGCCCGAGCACGGCGGGTGCGCCGATTCCGGCCGCGCTGTGCCGGGTGGCCAGCGAGAAGAACACGCCGAGCGCGGTGAAGGCGAGGCAGGGCAGCAGCATGTACAGCCAGCTCTCCACGACGACCCCGGCCGCCCGCCCCGCCTCGATCTCCTGTCCGGACAGCCCGACGAGCGGCTGGTGACCGATGACCAGCACCCCCGCGGCAAGGCTCCCCGCCCCCAGCAACAACACCACTACGACCGAGTACGTGACGGCCGCCAGGGTCTTCCCGGCGAAGATCTGCCCACGGGTACGGGAGCGGGTGAGGATGGTCTTCCAGGTGCCGTGATGGTCCTCGGAGGAGAAGATGTCCCCGGCCACCAGGCAGACCAGCAGCGGCAACACCCACTGCCCGGCGAACCCGAGGACGACGAGCGGCACGGCGAACCCCGAGTCGTGCGCCCACCGTCCGAACAGCGTGTCCGACGGCAGGGTGTCCTGAGCCTTGAGCCCCAGCGCGAAGAGGAACGGCGCAACCAGGCAGAGTGCGAGCACCGCCCTGATCCGCCACTGCGCGGTGAGCTTCTCCAGCTCCCAGAGGTAGACGGTACGGGCTCCGCCCCGACGGCGGGCGGCGGTCCGCCCGGTTTCAGGCACCTCGGCCGCACTGCCACATGTCACCTCACTCATCGATCCGACGCCTCCTCGGTCAGGCGAAGAAATTGCTGTTCCAAGGAGGTGGTCTCCAGCCGCAGTTCACGTACGGCGACACCGGCCCGGCCCAGCTCCAGCACGAATCGGTCAAGCGCCTCGCGCTGCGCCCGCACGGCGAGCCCGGCAGCCCCCTCACGCGCGACCGACACTCCTACCGCATCCGCAGCGGCCTTCTCGGCTGCCCGGTCGTCGCTGGTCAGCAGACGGTGCGCGGGGTCAGGGGCGTGATCCCGGAGTTCGTCGAGTCCCCCGGTGTACACGATCCGCCCGTGATTCATGATCGTGACGGTGTCGCAGAGCTGCTCGACCTCGGCCATGTTGTGACTGCTCAGCAGCACGGTGAGCCCGCCCTCGCCGAGCTCCCGCACGAGCGCCCGCATGTCGCGGACCCCGGCGGGGTCCAGCCCATTGGCGGGTTCGTCGAGCACGAGAAGCCTGGGGTTGCGCAGAAGTGCGGCCGCGATTCCGAGCCGCTGCCGCATCCCGAAGGAGAACCCGCCGGCCTTCTGCCGCGCCACCCCGCTCAGGTCGACGCGCGCCAACGCATCGCCGACGACAGTCTCATCGGCCCCGCCGCCGTCGTAGGCGGCCAGCAGTGCCAGATTCCGCTCGGCGGACAGATATGGATAGAACCGCGGACTCTCCACGAACCCGGCCGACCCGTCGGGCCCCCCACCCCCGGCCCGCCGCACCTCGTGCCCCAGCACGTGCAGTTCACCCTCGTCGGGCCGCACAAGCCCGAGCACCATCCGCAGAAGCGTCGTCTTCCCGGCCCCGTTGGGCCCGAGCAGCGCGTGCACTCCCCCGACTCGAACGGCCAGATCGACCCGGTCCAGGGCGACAGTGGGGCCGAACCGCTTACCGACGCCCCGCCCCACCACAGCCGCCACGCCCACGCCCGAGCCGTCCAACCGCGCTCACCTCATCCGTCGCCACCGTCAACGGGCGGCAATTTACGGATGGTTGGCAACGGCAGTGCGAAGCCCGAGCGAACACGGCACGATCAGAACTCGAAGGCGGACGCCCACGCGCTGTCCGCCGGCTGCCGACTCGGCGGCCTTCGCGGTCTCCCGCTCCATCGGCGTCCGGGCATTGGTCCCCGGCGACGGTTTCACGGGTGCCCGATCCGTCCGGTATGCGGCGCTGATGGTCCTCGTGGACATTGCTGAGTCGTACCTGCCGTGTCCGGGTGAACGATGTGAGCAGCGTGTGCACGGGACGGATTGTCGTCCTGGTGCTGCCCGAGGTGAACCTGCTGGATCTGAGCGGCCCGGCGCAGGTGTTCCATGCGGCAGCCCACTTGGGGGCGTTTACCGGTTGGAGTATGTCGCCGAGACGGGCGGGGTGCGCTCGGCGCAGGGACTGGAGCCGCCGACGCCAACGAGGCGTGGCTGCGGCAGTGGATCGTGGAGCGGCACCGCAGGGGCGCGCGCGTTCTGGGAGTGTGCGCGGGCTCAGAGCTGCTGGCGGCCTCCGGCCTGCTGGACGGCCGTGACGCGACATCGTTCTGGTCCGGCACACCGAGGAGTCCGGGTTCGACCCGGTCCTGCGTGATCTCGCAGAGCACAGCGACCGCCGATCTGGGCTGCGGACCGGCTGCCTTCGAGCGCGCTGTTGCCCCGCACCAGCTGATCGCGTTTCACCAGTCGTACGAGAGGCGCCTGGTACGCCACGTCGAAGAACACGGACAAGGCCCCGACGGCGAAGGTGACCACGAGCAGTGCCGACAGGCCGAGCCCGCCCAGGAGGCCGGCCACGGCCGCCCCGCCAAGCGCCAGAGCCCGGCCGAGGTCCGCCAGCACCATCACCGTGCGGGTCCGCCACCTGTCCACCCACGCGCCGACGAAGAGCGAAAGGAGCAGTATCGGCGCCTGCCCCACCGCGCGGAGGGCGCCCAGCCGGCCGGCGTCGGCGTCGAGCGTCAGCACGGCGATCAGCGGCAGGACAACCAGGACGGCGTGCTCGCCGAGTTGGGAGGCCGTCTGGCCCACCCAGAGCCGGCGAAAGTCACTGTCCCGCCACAGACCGGGCGGCACAGGCGAATGAGAATCGTTCACAGCGGAAGCGGACGGCACAGGAATCCCTTGGGTTGCCGAAGACGAGACCCGCCACCCCGGCGCACGACAGACGCACCGGCGGTCCGGGCGAGGGAAGGCTCGCTGTGCCGCGTATCAAGGGCAGCACGCGATGACAGGCCGGTCACGGCCTACAACGTCAACGCGCGCTCGGACGACCGGGCATGTCTTGGCCTCCATCCATCGACGTGCCGTGAAGGTGATCTCTTGATCGTTCGGTGAGCGGGTTTCGTGGGTGGGCAGGTTGTTTCTGCTGGTCTGCCCAGCCTTTCACGAGTTCGGTTCCGGTCGACGACGACGGTGAAGTCCCAGGTCGCTGACCTGGGACTTCGTACACGAGTGGATGGCGGCCTCAAGGCCGGCTCAGGGCGCTGCAGAAGGTCCGCATGGCGGCTTCCCAGCCGGCCTGCCGGTGGTTGGTGATGGTACCGACGGCCTGGGTGAGCTGGTCCGCCCCCATCGTCGCGACGATGGAGACGTTCATCCAGCTGTGGCACAGGGAGTTGAGACAGTGCTGCTGCGGGAAGGGGTGGACGTCCGCCACCTTTCCGACCAGCTTCTCGTTGAAGGTGCGGAGGGCCGCCTCCAGGTCCCCCGAAAGGCGCTGCAGGGGTGGCGAAATCGACGGTGATCCGGTCTTCGTCCGGCATGGTGCTGATCCCCCGTGGCTCAGACTTCGCGTACCCGCTTCGCGCGGCGGCGGGCGCGGTAGAGGGCCTGTGCGAGCTCTGGGCTGCTGCTGGACCGGGTACTGGGATGCGGGCGGCCGCCACACCGAGCGGGTGCGGCGGCCGGGGGGTGGGATCGGCCCGGCGGTTCGAGTCAGCCGGCCCGGAGCAGGGTGCGCAGCTCGGCGGTGTCGATGATGTGGGCCCGTGAGGGGAAGACTTGGTGGAGCAGGACGTTGTGGACCTCGGTGTCGGGGTCGGCGACGCCGTCGGACAGGACGTAGAGCTGGTAGTCGCGGTCGGCCGCGTCGATGACGGTGGACAGGACGACGCCGCTGGTACTGATGCCGGAGACGACCAGAGTGGTGATGCCGCGCTCACGCAGCTGCTGGTCGAGGTCGGTGGTGGACATGCCGCCGTAGCGGATCTTGCGCACCATGATGTCGCCGTCCTGGGGGGCCAGGCGATCGTGGATGGCAGCGGCAGGGTCCTCCTGGTGCATGACACGATGCTGGGCCACCGGGGCGAAGGACTTGTTGGTGGCCGGGATCGCGTCCCAGTCGGCCTCGGTGAAGCCGACGCGGACGTAGGCGATGGTGCCGCCGTTGGCGCGAACGTCGGCGATGGCCCCTTCCACGCGGCCGAGCAGGGCTTCGCAGTCCCCGCCTTCGGGCAAAAGGGCCAGGATCGCGGGCTGGTAGTCCATGACGAGAAGAGCGGTGTGCGCGGGGTCGAGTGCGGGGGCAGTGCTCACGTGAGTGTTCTCCTTGCTCGGTGGTGCCTGGTCGGCACGGACACGAATCGGCGGACCAGCTGCGGCCGGTGGTGCTTCAGTGGCGAGTTGCGGTGTGTCATGTGTGGCTACGGGCCGGTTCCGGCTCGTGCTGTGGCGTGTGGTCGTGTCGGGGGAGCAGCAGCGGGGTCGCCAGCAGGAGCACGCCGGCCAGGCCGATGGCCGTACGCAGGCCGAGCAGGCTGCCCAGCACGCCCCAGACGGCTGTCACGAGCGCGGTCGTGGCCTTGGTCGTCACCGCCCAGGCGGACAGTGTGCGGGCGACCCGGTCGGTTGCGGTGCGTTCGAGGCGGTAGGTGGTGTAGACGGGGTTGAAGACCCCGCAGCAGAAGATGAGTCCGAGCTCGACGCCGATCACCAGCATCAGCCCTCCGGTGCCCGGCCCCAGGAAGGCCAGGCCGACGGGCCAGAGCGCGCGCAGCGCCCCGGCCACGACGAGGACCTGGTGCTGTCCGAACCGGGTGACGAGCGGTCGGGCCAGCCGCGAACCGAGCAGTCCGCCGATCGAGGGCACGGCGAAGGCGAGGCCGTACTGCCACGGTGCGAACCCGAGTCGGCCGAGCATCAGGACGGCCAGCAGCGGCTGGGCGGCCATCACCAGGCCGTTGAACAAGGCGGTGTTGAAGAACAGCGGTCGCAGCGTCGCGTCGGCGAGGATGTACCGCCAACCGTCGAGCAGGTCCCCGGCCCGCATGCGTGCGGCCTCCCGACGCTCGGGCCGCGGCTCGTGCCCGCCCGTCGCCCGGATGCCCAGGGCCGAGAGCAGGTAGCTGACCGCGTCGGCCACCAGCGTCGCCACCGGACCCAGGAGCCCGATCGCCGCGCCGCCCAGCGGCGGTCCGATGATCGTGGTCGTCCAGGCCGTGGACTCGAATCGGGCGTTGGCGACGAGCAGGTCCTCGGCCGGCAGCAGCGTCTTCAGGTACGCGCCGGAAGCGGCGCGGAAGCTGATGTCGGCCGCCGCGACGACGACCGAGACGAGCAGGAGCTGAAGGTAGGTGAGCACGCCGAGTGCGAACGCGACGGGGATCGTCAGCAGCGCCGCGAACCGCACCAGGTCCATCGCGATCAGCACCGGCCGTTTGCGGCGGAACTCCACCCACGGCCCGAGCGGCACCGCCACGGCCGCGCCCACCGCAGCCCCCACGGCGGAGAGCGCGGCGACCTCGGCCGGTCCGGCGTGCAGCACCTGGATGGCGATCAGCGGGAACGCGCCAAAGGCGAGCCACGTGCCGAGCGCGCTGGTCCCGTACGCTCCCCAGAGCCACCCGAACTGCCGCCCCAGCCGATGTCCGAGCAGATTTCCCAACCGGTGCCCGATCCGCATGCCCGCCGCCCCTCGCCACTCACCCGTACAACCGATCCGCGATCGGAAGCATCAAAGCGAGCACCATGCCCGGGGATCAAACAACCGCAGGACCGCCTGGCCACAACCAACGGTTGTACCCATAGGGTGTCGGCATGGACCTCGACACCGTCCGAACCTTCGTCGCCGCCGCCGACGCGGGGCAGTTCCAGGAGGCCGCCGCCGAGCTGGCGGTCACCCAGCAGGCAGTCTCCAAGCGCATTGCCGCGCTGGAGCGCAACCTCGGCGTGCGGCTGTTCACCCGTACCGCGCGCGGCGCCGAGCTCACCATCGACGGGCAGTCGTTCCTGCCCCACGCGCGCGAGCTGCTGCGCGTCGCCGAGCGCGCGGTCGCGTCCGTACGCCCCGGCCGCCGTCCGCTGCGCGTCGACGTGATCGCCTCGCGCAGCGCGCAGTCGGGCCTGATGCGCGGCTTCCACCGCGCACACCCAGAGACCGAGCTCGACGTGGTGATGCTGTTCGACATCGAGACGGCTGTCGCCGCCATCCGCTCCGGTGCGATCGACGCGTCCTTCCGCGCCGTCGCGGTGCCCGGCCGGCCCCTTCCCGAGGACATCGAGTCCGTCCGGGTGCTCGACGAACCGCTCCAGCTCCTCACCGGCCCCGCCCACGCACTGGCGGGCGCCCGGTCGGTGGTCCTCGCTCAGCTCTCCCGGCACCGGATCTGGATGCCCGGTCTCGTCCCCGGTACCGAGTGGACCGCCTACTACGACGACCTCGTCGCCGAGTTCGGCCTCACCATCGAGGCGACCGGCCCCAACTTCGGCTCCGACGCACTCCTCGACACCATCGCCGACACCCCGGCCCTGGCCACCTTCATGGGCGGACAGACCCGCCTGATCTGGCCCGCCGACCACGGCCTGCGCCGCATCCCGGTGACCGACCCGACGCCCGTCTACCCGCACTCGCTCCTCTGGCACCGTGACAACCCCCACCCAGCGCTGGCCACCCTCCGCGCCCACCTCGCCGCCACAACGGCCGGCCACGACGCCGCCGGGACCTGGGCACCGAGCTGGGTGATTCCCCATGGCCCGGGAATTGGACGTCTGTTAACCGTTCCTAACCAGTGCGCATGAGTGAGTCCTGGACCCACTGCTGCGTTCTGGGCGCATCCCGAACGGTTCTGGATGCGCTGGTGCGTCGACTGATGACGTCGCATATTGAGGCGTCGTGAGTTCCTGCTCGGCGGCAGCCTCGGAGCCTGCGCGACGTCTCGCCGCTACGTTCTCTGTTGATGCTGGAGTTGGCATGGTCAACTAGCTCAATGGGCCAGGTACTTACGACCTTTATCGCAGTGGCGGGAACACTCATCGGTTCTCTTCTGGGGTATCAGTTCCAGAAGCGTGTGGCAGACCGGAGCGAGCGCCGCAGCGCCGTCCTCGCCTTCACCGCTGCGACCAACGAATTCATACGGAGCCAACACGACTGGTGGCACCGGCAGCACGAGGAACAGGATGGTCCGGCGCATGTAGCAGCCAGAACAGAAGCCTTCCGGATCCGCGGCCAGGCCTTCCAGGCCGTTCACCGGCTCCGCCTGCTCGTACCCAATGGTGACCTGCATGCACGGGCCGAGCAGACCATCGGGGTGATCGGGACTGTAAAACGTTCGGTGTAACTCCTGATCACGGAAGATGCACCGATGACCAGCAACAACATGACCGAGGCCGAGTCCATCGAGCTGTCTGA